>JAQWAS010000001.1 GCA_028707495.1 Patescibacteria group bacterium | reverse complement strand
TAAGGTAAAATGTTTGTAGGGCATATTGTTTATCAAGTTAATTATTGATTGCTCAATAATCATTTTACTTGAAAACGTGTGCCCCTTTAAGTTGTCTTGATGTTTCACTTCGGAGTAGAATGCACCCCTTTAATATTGACAAAAATTAAAAAATAGATTAAACTTAAACAAAAAAGTTCTTTTTATATAACAGGAGGGGAGATGCTTGAACTATTAAAATGGTATCCGGTGATTGATGGACCCAAGGAAATAGATTTTAGCCGAGTTAGAATTATTCAGCAGGAAGCCGTAGATATGCAACCAGAAAACGAGCAATATCCGTTTGTAGCTATGAAACACACGGATGTGGCTATAGTATTTAAGATTGAGGTTGATAATCAAAAACATAATTTAACCTTAGAAGAATATATAGTCCAGCTTGATTTTTCAACTCAACATAATCTTTTCGCCCATTGGGCTTTTTGGGGCAGGGTTAAGAATGAAACATATTATTTTATCAAGTATAATCTTGTCGAACAAAAAGGCAAAATTATTTTTTTTACCTTCAATTAACAAACCCCAGTTGGCAACAATCGGGGTTTTAACTTTTAGAATTGATTTTTAAAATAAAAAAGAGTAAAATATAATTATATAATTTAATTTTTTATAAAAGACATGAAGAAATTTTTTGAAGATAGAGTTGGTAAAACAGTCGCCGGCGGAGCGATGATTATTGCTGTTTTTTCTGTTATCAGTAAATTACTCGGTTTATTGCGTGATCGTTTGTTGGCGGTTAATTTTGGAGCTGGTGATGTCTTAGATACTTATTATGCTGCTTTCCGTTTGCCAGATTTAATTTTTAATACATTGGTTTTGGGTGCCTTAGCAGCTGCTTTTATTCCGGTTTTTATCGATTATTGGCAAAAAGATAAGGACGAAGCTTTTAAAATTGCCAATTCGATTATGAATTTAATTTTTGTTTTTTTAACAATTTTAGGAATAATTTTATTTATTTTAGCCCGACCATTAATTGGTTATTTGGTGGCGCCTGGTTTTTCGTCCGACAAGCAGTTGGCCACAGCCGAATTAACGCGTATTATGTTGCTAAGTATTGTTTTTTTTGGATTAAGTAATGTTGTTTCTAGTATTTTAAATTCTTTCAAAAAATTCTTAGCCTATTCCTTGGCTCCAGTGATGTATAATTTAGGTATTATTCTGGGTATTATTTTTTTAGTACCCAAATTTGGACCAATCGGTTTGGCTTGGGGTGTGGTTGTGGGTTCGTTGTTACATTTAATAATTCAATTACCAGCGGTGTTTAAAACTGGTTGGCATTGGCAACCTGTTTTGAATTGGCGTCACTCTGGTGTTAAAAAAATTGCCGTTTTAATGTTGCCACGGACTTTTGGTTTAGCTATTAATCAAGTTAACCAATTAATTATTACTATCATTGCTTCAACTTTAGCCGTGGGGAGTGTGGCGGTTTTCAATTTAGCTAATAACTTGCAACACATGCCAATTGGTATTTTAGCTATTCCTTTGGCTGTAGCCTGTTTTCCATATTTATCAGAAAATATCAGCCAAAATAAAGAGCAAGAATTTGTAATAAATTTTTCCGTAACTTTAAGACGTATTTTATTTTTAATTATTCCCGCTTCAATTTTTATTTTTTTATTACGCGCTCAAGTAGTTAGAATCGTTTTAGGGGCAGGTGAATTTGATTGGCAGGATACAGTTTTGACTTTAAAAACTTTAGGTTGGTTTAGTTTGTCTTTATTTGCTCAATCTTTAATTCCGTTATTGGCGCGCTCGTTTTATGCTTTAAAAGACACCAAAACACCGGTTTTGAGTAGTTTGATTTCAGTCGCCATTAATATTGGTTTAGGTTTATATTTGGGAAAAATTATGGGTGTGCCTGGTTTAGCTTTGGCTTTTTCAATTGGTAGTATTTTAAATATGACAATTTTATTTTTGATTTTAAGAACTAGATTTAAATGGCTAGATGAAAAGAAGATTTGCTGGTCGTTTTTGCGTATTATAGTTATTAGTTTAATTTCAGGTATTTTTTTACAATTAACTAAAAATATTTTAGGTGAGGTAGTTGATATGCAAAGATTTCACGGTGTATTTTTACAATTTTTGATTGCCGGTGGTGTGGGTTGTGGAGTATTTCTTTCTTTAGCTTTAGCTTTTAAAATGGAGGAAGTTGATGCGATTAAAAAGATTTTTAATAGTAGGTTAGGTAGATTTTTGAGGAGATAATTAAGGCTGAGAATTTTTTCTCCCCTCCTTAGTAAGAGCCTGTCCTGGATTTAGTTCAGGAAGGGGAAAGAGGGGTGGTTGGATTGATTCTTGGATTTTTGAAAAATAAAAAAGCTCCACCTGATTTTATGGCGAAGCTTTTGAAAAATTTTTTATTTTTCTGTTGTTTTACCCGTTAGGAAGTATTTGTCGTTGATGGCATCATAAAATCCCTGAAGAGCAAAAAGCCACATGACAATTTTTAATCCTAAGGGAGTACTTGGAATAAAGAAGGGTATGCTTAAACAAATAACACCTGAGTAAAAATCAATAACACCTTTTTTATTTTTTGCGGCATTCTTGGACGTTGAAATAAAATAAGAAATTAAAAAAATAAGATAGAATGTTATTTCAACGGCAACAATGACGATGTTAAAAAAACCAATGTTTTTCATTTTTCCTCCAGATATTAAGATTTTAAAAGAACGTTAAATTATATTTTATCTTAGCACACATTTTAATCCATGTTAAGACCTAGCGTCATTGCGAGGGAGTCAATCCGCCGATTCGGCGGATGACGACCGTGGCAATCCCCTAAATTGGCGCACGAGGTGTTGATTTGCGGGATTGCCACGCCCTTCCTTTGTCGGGGCTCGCAATGACACTCTAGAGACGAAGATTGCCACGTCCGCCGGCTGGCGGATTCGTTCCAGAATAATATTAAAAATTTTTAATCCATGTCAAATACAACTAACCACATTCGCAATTTCTGTATAATTGCGCATATCGATCATGGCAAGTCAACCTTAGCTGATTGTTTTTTGGAATTGACGCAAACTGTTTCACAAAGAGACATGAAAGAGCAGATTTTAGATCAAATGGATTTAGAAAGAGAAAAGGGGATTACCATTAAATTACAGCCAGTCAGGATGAAATATAAATTAGGCGATCAAGAATATGAATTAAATTTAATTGACACGCCCGGACATGTGGATTTTAATTATGAAGTTTCGCGTTCCTTGGCAGCGGTTGAAGGTGCGATTTTATTAGTCGATGCTGTCCAGGGTATTCAGGCTCAAACTTTGTCAAATTTATATTTAGCTTTAGAGCAGGATTTAACTATTATTCCAGTCATTAATAAAATTGATTTACCCAATGCTGACGTGGAAGGTACACAACAAGAAATTATGAACTTATTATCAATTAAAAAAGAAGACATTCTCTTGGTTTCAGCCAAGACTGGTCAGGGGGTAGAACAAATTTTAAAAGAAGTTATTAAGCAGGTTCCACCGCCTCAGGGTGAAATTAATAAGCCATTCAAGGCTTTGATTTTTGATTCACATTTTGACGAATATAAGGGGGTGATGGCTTATATTCGAGTTGTTGATGGACAAATAAAATCAGAAGATAAAATTTTAATGATGGCATCACAACAAGAGGCGGAAGTTTTAGAAACCGGTATTTTTAATCCTAAACTTAAAAAAGTTACAGAATTAAGTGTAGGCGAAATTGGTTATTTAGCAACCGGCTTAAAAATTAGTCAGCATTGTCGAGTTGGTGATACCGTTGTTAATCCTAAAATAAAAGTTGAAGCCTTGCCTGGATATAAAGAAGTCAAGCCGATGGTTTTTGCTGGGATTTATTTAAGTGAAGGAAGTAATTTTAATAAATTGCGTGAAAGTTTAGAAAAATTACAGCTCAATGATGCGGCCTTAACTTTTGAACCGGATTATTCCCAGGCCTTGGGTCATGGTTTTTCGTGTGGTTTTTTAGGCTTATTGCATCTAGAAATTATTCAAGAACGTTTAAAGCGAGAATATAATTTAAAAGTAATTATTACTACGCCTTCAGTCGCTTATCATGTTAAATTAAAAAATGGCCAACAGCTTTTAGTTCATCGGCCACAGGAAATGCCAGAACCAACCAAGGTTGAGTCAGTTCAAGAACCCTGGATGAAAGTGGATATTATTACACCAGAAAAATATTTAGGTCCAATTATGGAATTAGTTACTAATAAAAATGGTGAATATATCTCAACAGAATATTTGGATCATCAAGTTAAAACTACCTACCAACGTCGAGTAATTTTACATTATGATTTGCCCTTAAATTCGCTTATTCGTGATTTTTATGATAAACTAAAAAGTGTCTCGTCGGGTTATGCTTCTTTAAATTATGAATTTAATAATTATCGATCAACTGAAATTATTAAACTTGACATTTTAATTTCTGAAGAAAAAATGCCAGCTTTGTCAGCTTTAATTTATAAAGATTCTAGTTTTCAAGAAGCACGACAAATAGTTCAATCTTTAAAAAATAATATTCCACGCCAGATGTTTGAAATTAAAATTCAGGCAGTTATTAATAGTGACGATAAGGGTGGTGGAAAAATTATTGCTTCTGAGAGAATTGCTCCAATGCGTAAAGATGTCACGGCTAAGTTGTATGGTGGCGACGTGACACGTAAAAGAAAACTTTTAGCTAAACAGAAAAAAGGCAAACAAAAAATGCGCCAAATGGGTAGAGTTAATATTCCGCCAGAAGCTTATTTAGCTATGTTTAAAAGATAATTTCAAGTAAAGGATAAATACCTAATAAAACTAGAATTAAAGCTGAAAAGGCGATTATTAAAATGTAAATAATTTTTAATTTATTTTTCTTAGCCATAAAATTATGTTTAAGCCTAATCATATTTTACGTGAAAATGAAAATATTTTAAAGTCCGCTCATCCACACCCCCTGACTTTTACTTGGTCAATTTTAATTGCCATTTTATTGTTACTGGGGGGATTTTTTTTCATGTATCCACTTTTTCAAAAAGGCACATGGGGAATTGCCCTGTTTGTTGCAATGATTATGATTGGTTTTATTTTAATTCTTAGAATTTACGTGAGTTGGTTTTTTAGTGAGTTAATTATTACTAATTTTAGAGTGATTAATTTAATGCAACAGGGTTTATTCCATCGTCAGGTCGTAGAGGTTGATTATGATAAAATTAGTGACGTGGATTATCAAGTTAAAGGTATTTTTAGAACCCTGTTTCAGTATGGCGATATTAACGTTCAGATTTTACCAAATAAAAAAATTACTATTCAAAACATCGCTAAACCCAAAATTGATCAAAATTTAATTTCGCAAATTTGTCAAGAACAACGTCAAGCTCGTCAAGCTATCGAAAAAAAATTATTAACTGCTGAGGACATTTTAAATAATACACCTTTGCAGGAAATTTATAAAGTCATTCGCAGTTTAAAAATTAGTCTAGGTAAAGATAATTTAGAAAAAATTATTAATCAAACCGATCAAAACGATGAAGAGATTTAAATTTTACAATCGTCAATCGTCTTTTAGATATCTTTGGAGTTCAAAATGGTCACTACTTGTTTTGCTAATTATTTTTTCATTAGTTTTTTATTCAACTATTAAAACCGTTTTTAGAAGTCAGCAAGTCAATCATGAAATTAAAAATTTGGAAAATCAAGCCTTGGCAATCGAACAAGAAAATTTAGAACTAAATAAGCTAATTCAATATTTAGACAGCGATGAATTCGGTGAACGTGAAAGCCGTTTAAAATTGGGTATGCAAAAACCGGGTGAACAAGTGGTTGTTATCTTAGATAATCCCAACACGCCCGATCAATTTGAGAACTCTTCAGAAGATGAACTATCGGTGTCTAAAAATTGTTTGAAATGGTGGCATTATTTTTTTAACTAACATTTTTATTAACATTAATTTTATGTTATAATAAAAATATGGATACTTATATATTAATTTTTGCCCTGGTTTTATTTTTGTCTTTGACGATTTATTATTTAATCAAAAAATCAGGAACAAAAATATTTTCAACCAGCAAAAGTCAAAGTGGTGTTTTGAGTCGTTATTCGGTTGATTTAACTCAGTCGGCTCAACAAGCCAAAATGGATCCAATTATTAATCGCACCGAAGAGATCCGTCGGGTGACTCAAATTTTATCTCGCCGTACCAAAAACAATCCCGTTTTAATTGGTAAAGCTGGTGTCGGTAAGACGGCCATTGTTGAAGGTTTAGCTCAAAAAATTGTTAAGCGTCAAGTACCAATTCAATTAATTGGTAAAAGGGTTATTTCGTTAGATTTGGGGGCTTTAATGTCGGGGACTAAATATCGAGGTGAATTTGAAGAAAGAATTAAGGCAGTTTTAAAAGAAATTGAAGCTTCTCAACGCCAAATTATTTTATTTATTGATGAGTTGCATATTTTAGCTAATACTGGTGGTTCTGAGGGCGGTTTGGGAGCGGCCGATATTTTAAAGCCACTCTTGGCTCGCGGAGATTTACAAGTGATTGGTGCTTCAACTTTTAAAGAATATTTTCGGAGTATTAAAAAAGATTCAGCTTTGGAAAGGCGTTTTCAGCCAGTTTATATTAAAGAACCATCCCCCGAAGAAACTTTAGAAATTTTAAATGGATTAAAATCTAGATATGAAGAATTTCATAAAGTAGAAATTACCGAAGAGGCTATACGAGAAGCCATTGAATTGGGTACTAAGTATTTAAAGAACCGTTATTTTCCTGATAAAGCCATTGATTTAATTGACGAAGCCGCTTCCAAAGTTAAACTTTATAAAGTTGATGCCGAACAGCAAGGCAAAGAAGCCCAAAATTTAAAAGTGACAGCTGAAGAGGTTAGGAGTGTTTTTCGAGAATGGATGGACATTGAACAGGGTTCAGGTGAAATTTAATTTAAAAATATGTCAGAAAAAGAAATCAAAAATCAAACAACAACCGTTACTCAGACAAAAACCAATGCTTTGGTTAAAATTGTGAATGTGGTTTTGTCGATTATTTATGTTATCTCAGGTTTGCTTTTATTGGTAAGTTTTTTAAGGATTGTCATTGCGGCTTTGACGGTTTAATTTATAACAAAAACAAAAAGACAGATTTGAGTCTGTCTTTTTGTTATTAAAAATATAATTATTTTTTATCAGCGACTGGATTAATGTTGACTAGGGTAATTAATTTTAAACTGCCATCGTATTTTTTCTTTTTTCTTTTGATAAATTCAACAATACCTGCCTGAGTAGCAAATAGGGTGTCATCATTACCACGTTTAACGTTTTTACCTGAATGAAATTTGGTGCCGCGTTGACGAATAATAATGGCGCCTTGTTTAGCAAATTGACCACCATAAATTTTTACGCCTAAGCGTTGAGCATTTGAATCGCGACCCAGCCTAGTAGAGCCACCAGCTTTCTTATGTGCCATATGTGTAAAATTAAAAAATAAAAATGAAAAATTTAAATCTTATATTTTAGTTTAAAGTATATTAAAAAACATGTCAAGTTGATTTTTAAATTAAAATAGGGTAGAGTTAATTTATGTCGATTAAAATTAAAATTTTACTTATTTTAGCCATTTTTTTAGTTATAGAGGTGTTGATCTATTTTAAACTACAAAAACCCCAAAATGAGGCTAATTTTAGCTTTACGGAGCCGTTAGAGATTGTAAAGGAACAGAAAAATATGCGAGCAGAAAAACAGATAAATTTAGAAACGGAAAAGCAAGAGAACATAGAAACCGAAAAACAAGAAAATATAGAAATAAAAGAACAAAAAAGTGAAGAGGAATTAAATTTTCCAGAAGATTTTGAATTACCAGTGACTTTTGTTTCGCAAGCGCCAATGGCAGATTGGGATTTACCATATCAAGAAGCTTGTGAAGAAGCGAGTATGATTATGGTTGCTAAGTATTTTAAGCAACAAAATTTAACGCCAGAAATCATGGACGATGAAATAAAAAAAATAGTTAAATGGCAACAAGATTATTTTGGTTATTATCAGCACACTACAGCTCAAGAAGTGGTTGAAACTTTAGAAAAATATTTTAATCTTTCAGCTGAATTAGATTTTAATATTAATGTTGAAAACATTAAGCAACAACTTTATCAAGGAAAATTAATTATTATTCCTAGTTCGGGACGGGACTTATCTAATCCGTATTTTTCGGGTGAAGGGCCGATTTATCATATGTTAGTTATTCGTGGTTGGGATGAAGATGAATTTATTACCAATGATCCTGGAACTCGGCGCGGGGCTGGTTTTAAATATCAATATCAAAATTTAATTTCAAGTGTACACAACGTGCTAAGCGGAGGAGATGGTGATTTAAAAGTTGAAGAAATTAAACAAGGTCAACCAGTTATGATTGTGGTTGGACTTTAATTTTTAAAAAAGATATAATAAACAAATGTCTTGGCTATCTAAATTACAACAAGGCCTTAGGCGCTTTAGACAAAGTTATTTTTGGCACGACCATTTCGCGGTGTGGATTTTTTTTAGTAGTTTATTTTCAAATTTAATTATTTGGATAACGATTTATTTAACTCAGCGTCGAGTAATCGAATTTATTCCTCTGCATTACAATGTTTATTTTGGAGTAGACATTATTGGTTATTGGCAAGAATTATTTAAAATTCCGGGCATTGCTTTATTTTTTTTGGTTATTAATTATATCTTAGCTTATATTTTATTTAAAAAAGAAAAATTAGTTGCTTATTTTTTAGTAGCAACTACAATTCTTATTCAGATTTTAAGTTTAATTATAATTATTTTTATTATTAATTTATAAAAATATGATTAATTGGGAAATTTTAAGAATCTTTATTTTAACCGTTTCAGCTACAATTATCGGAGTGATTTGGGCGCCATTGTTGACTAATTTTTTATATAAAAATCGTTTAGGCAAGAAAATTCGTCAGAGCAAAGATAGCCCCATCTATTCTCAAATGCACGCTGTTAAAGCTGGTACGCCGACGATGGGCGGAATTTTAATTTGGGGGACAACAGCTGGTTTGGCTTTAATTCTGTGGCTATTATCAAAATTTACTCATTGGCAAATATTTGATCAATTAAATTTTATTAATCGTTCGGAAACGTGGTTACCACTAGCTGGTTTAATTTTCGCTGCGATAATTGGTTTAGTGGATGATTTATTAAATATTCGTGGCCAGGGAGCTAATGGTGGTGGCTTACGTATGCGTTATAAATGGATTTTATACGGTTTAATCGGTTTGGTGGGTGCTTTATGGTTTTATTTTAAATTAGACTGGAGTATTGTTCATGTTCCCTTGATTGGTAATTTTGAAATTGGCTGGTGGTTTATACCGTTTTTCATGTTGGTTGTGGCCGCAACTTCGCATTCAGTTAATTTAACTGATGGTTTGGATGGTTTGGCTGGTGGTATATTATTAACTTCTTTCGGCGCTTATGGAGTAATCAGTTTTATGCAAGGAAGATTTGATTTAGCGGTTTTGTGTGGAATTATTATCGGTGCGTTGTTGGCTTTTTTATGGTTTAATATTTATCCGGCTAGGTTTTTTATGGGCGATACCGGTTCTATGTCCTTAGGAACAACTTTAGCTTTAATTGCTTTATTTACAAATGAATCTTTGTTATTAGTTATTATTGGGATGATTTTTGTGAGTGAATCTTTATCTGTTATTATTCAAATCATTTCTCGCAAAATTCGACATAAAAAAATTTTTATTTCTGCACCAGTCCATCATCATTTTGAAGCTAAGGGTTGGCCAGAACCAAAAGTTGTAATGCGGTTTTGGTTAATTTCGGGTGTGGGTGCGGTTTTAGGTATTATTCTGTTTTTAATTGATAAAACGTTTTAATTTATAAAATATTTAAAGTTTTTTTTAATCAATATTTAAATTCAAAACAATATGGATGCTTGGAGCTTTTCTGACGTTTTAATTCAGCCGAATTATTCAGAGATTAAATCACGTTCACTCTGTGATCCGACTTCTGATTTGGGTAAATTTAAATTATCTTTGCCCTTGATTTCCGCCAACATGAAACACGTCACCGGACCTAAAATGGTAGCTATTATGGCTAAATATGGCGGATTAGGAATTTTACATCGTTTTAATTCAATTGAAGAGGGGGTGGAAGAATTTAAAGAAAGTTTAGAATTAATTCAACGGGAGCAACAAATTTTGCCAGCCGAATTAATATATAAAATTGGCGTTTCAATTGGAGTCAATGAAGAAAGCCGAGAAAGATTTGAAAAACTTTATCAAGTTGGCGCGCGTTTATTTTGTATTGACGTTGCTCATGGTCATCATATTTTAGTCAAAGAAATGATTGAGTTTGTAAAAAATAAATATGCGGATGTGATTTTAATCGCTGGCAATATAGCTACGCTTCAGGGTGCTTTAGATTTACATAATTGGGGAGCAGACATTATTAAAGTTGGAATTGGGCCTGGTTCGATGTGTCAAACTCGTCGCAATGTCGGCGTGGGTGTACCGCAAATTCAGGCTTTAAAAGAAATTCGTGAAGTGAGCGATGAACAAAATTTAAATTTAAAATTAATTGGCGACGGCGGAATTAAATATACTGGTGACATTAGTAAATGCTTAGTTTATGCCGATGCGGTTATGATTGGTTGGATAATCGCTGGGACTTCAGAAACGCCAGGCAATGTTTATCAAGATCCAGATGGTAAATTTTATAAAGTTTATGCTGGCTCGGCGAGTGGTGAATCAAAAAATTCTAACGGTCAAAAGGTTAAATTTATTGAAGGCATGACACAAACTGTACCATTTCGAGGCAAAGTAAAATATATTTTAATTAAAATTAAAGAAAATTTACAATCAGCCATGTCTTATGCTGGCGCGCAAAATATGGAGGAATTTAAAAACAAGGCTCAACTTAAAGCTATTACCTTTGCTGGTCAAATAGAAAGTAAAATTTAAATTTTATTAAATTTTTAAGTCCATTTTATGTCAACATTAATTTTTGATATTGAAACCATAGGAGAAAATTTTAACGATTTAGATGAGACTACTCAACATGCTTTAACGCGTTGGATTGAGCGCGAATCAATTACTCATGATGAATATGAAAAGCGTTTGGAAGATATTAAAAATGGTTTAGGCTTTTCGCCATTTACTGGGGAAATTGTAGCAATTGGCGTATTGGATCATGGAAAAAATAAAGGAGTGGTTTATTATCAAAATCCAGACAATTCAAATTCAAGTTTTGAAGAAGGGGGGATGAGTTTTAAAAGTATGAGCGAGGCTGAAATGTTAGAACATTTTTGGCAAGGGGTAAAAAAATATGACAATTTCGTGTCTTTTAATGGTCGTGGTTTTGATGTGCCCTTTCTGATGATTCGTTCGGCTATTCATAAAATTAAAGCTAGTAAAGATTTGATGTATAATCGTTATTTAAATTATCAAAAAAACAATGCCAAACATATAGATTTGATGGATCAATTAATTTTTTACAGCGCAGTTCATAAAAAACCCAACTTGCATATTGTTTGTCGGGCTTTTGGTATTCCTAGTCCCAAAGCTCAAGGGGTGACTGGCGATGATGTCAAAGAATTGTTTGATCAAAAGCAATACTTAGATATTGCTAAATATAATGTTGGAGATTTAAAAGCTACCCAAGCTTTATATAATTATTGGCAAGAATATTTAAATTTAGATTAAAATAATTTTTAAAATATATGAACCCTAAAAAAATTGAAGTCATGTTTGAATTTTTAATTTTTGGTATCGTAGTTGGTGTGATTGAAGATTTATTAGCCGTTAAATTGGTAACTGGCGAAACTATTGATTGTCGAGCAATTTGGATTGTAGTTGTGATTGCCATTCCTTTTGCAGTTATCGGTGAAATTTTCGCCGACAAAATTGATTTTGTAAAATTATATAATAAAATTTTTAAAAAAAAATAAAAATATGGATTTTAAAGAATATCAAGAAAAAAGCCGTAAAACAGCGCTTTATCCCAATTTAAACAATAATTTTGTTTACCCAACTTTAGGTTTAGTCGGTGAGGCTGGCGAGGTAGCTGAAAAGATTAAAAAAGTCATTCGCGATGACGATAGTAAAATTACTTTAGAAAAAAGAGAAGAAATCAAAAAAGAATTAGGTGATGTTTTGTGGTATATAGCTCAAGTTTGTACTGAATTAAATTTATCAATGCAAGAGGTGGCTGAGTTAAATTTAAAAAAACTTTTTTCACGCCTAGAAAGAAATAAAATTAAAGGTAGTGGAGACAATCGTTAAAAATAATTTTAAAAATATGAAAAAAATAAAACTAAATTACATTTTAATTCCATTAGTTGTCGTCTTGGTTTCGGTTGTGGGGAGTTATTTTACTAGTTCTGGTATGGACTGGTATAACACTTTAAAATTACCGAGCTTTACGCCACCAGGCAGTTTTATTGGTATGGTTTGGACAATCATTTTTATTTTAAGTGCTATAGCTACATTATTAATTTGGAATAAAACCGTCCACGACAAAAAGTTTAAAATCATAATTATCGTTTTAATTTTAAATGCAGTTTTAAATGTTTTATGGTCATGGTTGTTTTTCTATCAGGGCTTAATTTTTGTGGCGATTATAGAAATGATAATTTTAGAAATTAGCACTTTGTTGATAATTATTTTAAATTGGCGCAAACAGATTTTATCTTCGATTTTGTTAATGCCCTATGCTGGTTGGGTTATTTTTGCGACATATTTAGCTTATATGATTTGGAGCTTAAATAAATAATATGCGCATTTGGGATATTTCTCCTAAAAAATTATGTCGTCAACATTTATTGGGAGAGCACAGAGAATTGCATGCAATTTGGTCAATTATTAATAATAAAAAAATAGGTTATAGTCAGCACCCAGAAACAAAAAGATGGGAAGGAAAATTAAAAGCGCTTTATTTAAGACATGCCGAATTAGTTAAAGAGATAGAAAACAGGGGATATAAGCATTATTCATTTTTAGATAAAAAATTGGCCAAAGGAAAATCAATTCAAGATAAAAAAATAGATAGTCTTACCAAGCAAAAAAATATTTTAAAAAATAAACCTTGTCCGTGTTTTATTTATAAAAATGAAAAATCAGACTGATAAAATTATTGCTAAATTAAAAAAAGTTTCTAGTCAAAAAAATCGTCAAGGCATGGCCAGATTTGGAATTAATGTAAAATATGCTCTAGGCGTAAGTATGCCCGAGGTTAGGAAAATTGCTAAAGAAATTGGACGAGATCATAATCTGGCTCAAAAACTTTGGCAAACAAAAATTCATGAAGCCCGTATTTTAGCTTCAATTATTGATGACCCGAGTATGGTTAATTCTAAACAAATGGATACGTGGATTAATGGTTTTAATTCTTGGGATATTTGTGATCAGTGTTGTATGAATCTTTTTAGTAAAACTTCAATAGCCTTTCAAAAAGCAAATGAGTGGTCGAAATTAGAAACAGAGTTTGAGAAACGAGCCGGCTTTGCTTTGATGGCGAGCTTGGCTGTGCATGACAAAAAAGCTGAAAATAAAAAGTTTTTACCATTTTTAAAAATTATTCAACAAGAAGCTAAAGATGAGCGCAATTTTGTTAAAAAAGCAGTTAATTGGGCTTTACGTCAAACCGGTAAGCGTAATTTAGAACTGAATTATTTAGCTATTCAGACAGCAGAAAAAATTTTAAAACAACCCTATAAAAGTAGTCAATGGATTGCCAAAGACGCTTTGAGAGAATTAAGAAGTTCGCAAATTCAAGCTAGGTTGAAAAGGGGATAACTATTCTTGACATTAAATTAAACTTATGTTAATATATAATTAGTATTATTGTACATTATAAATTTATTTTAAGAATGGAGGAAAGACATGAATGCCAAATTTTTCGACTATTTCCTGTTTGTGTGCCTTTTGGGAGCCATATTTGGGGTTATTAGCTTCGGAGCTCTTTTCCTGTGGCTTCTGGCTGCCTCAATAACGGAAAGTTCTTGGTCGGTTGTTCCAATAATTTGGAAGATTGGAATTTTCGGTCTTTGGGGATACATCCCGTTCTTTTTTAAGAAGAATCGAATTCGGTTCTTCGGCTACGATTTTAAGTAGTCATCATGGGGGAGTTCTTAATTGAGCTCCTTTTTCTTTACAAAATAAAACATTTAAGATAGGATAGAAATAGAAGTTAATTAATGCACTTTAAAATTTAGGAGGATAATAATGAAATGTTTAATCTGGTTAATCGGTCTCGTTGGTGTAATTCTAGCTTATGAGCCAACCGTTCATCGTGAAATATTTGATGGTACTGAAGGGCATCTAGAATACAACATTTTAAACTTAGAGAAGGGTAGAGATCAATATCGATTAAACGCTGGTTTAACCTTGGTTGCTTATGGTCAGGCCGGTTTAATTGAGGTTAACTTTGTTAATTTCGTCGATAGTCGTCATAACGGAGAAAATATTTCCAACGAAACGCCGATCGAAGAATTACAGATCGCAACACGGTTTATTTCACCAATAATGTTAGTTGACACCTCGGACATAGAATCAGCTAGAATTTATTGGATGATTGAAGCGCGTGGAGATATTAAGTTTGTACCAGTTGATATTCCCACGGTACCCTTCGTGGACTTAAGTTCTTTCGAAGGATTACGAGAAAGCCAACGTCGATTTTATTTGAGTAGTGCCACTAGTTACAAAATAAACAAATTTGTAGCCGTAGGCTTCAAATCAACTACTATTATGGATGAGTATGAAATTCCCGATAGTGGCACGATTGTGCATTATTCGTGGCGTCACACTTTGAGTAGTGATTTTTTTACTCAGTATAAAACTGGTTGGAGTCTGGGCTTAGACTGGACAATTATTTCATCAAAACATTACAAACCGCAGTATGAGTTTGTTGTCCACGCCAGAACCAGAATTATTTCTCCATCAGTGCCGATTTGTCTAGGCATCAACTATAAAGCTGTTCATTATAATTATAATGGTCAAAATTATCCAGAGGTCAGCTTGGTCTTAATGGCCATTAATCTTTAGGGGGTTTTAAGCCCCCTTTTTTATTTGTCTTTTAATTTAAAAAAAGTTAAAATATAATTAATCCATATTTAAAATAAATAAATGTTAGATTATAAAAATAAAAAGGTTTTAATTGTTGGTTTAGGTTTGTTGGGGCGAGGTTGGAGAGATGCTCGTTTTTTTGCACAACAAGGTGCGCAAGTTACGGTAACTGATTTAAAAACAAAAAAAGAATTACAACCTTCAATTGATAAATTAAAAAAATATAAAATTAAATATGTCCTAGGGAAACACAATCCCGAAGACTTTAAAAAACAAGATTTAATTATACGAGGTCCGAGTGTGCCGTTAAATTCTTTTTATTTTAAAATAGCTCAAAAACATAAAATTCCAATTGAAATGGACGAATCCTTGTTTGCTAAAAATTTTCAAGGATTGATCATCGGCGTAACTGGTACGCGCGGAAAAACAACAACTTCGACTTTGATCTATGAAATTCTTAAAAAATATTTTAAAAAAAATATTTATTTAGCTGGTAATATTGTTGATACGGCTACTTTGCCTTTGATTAATAAAATTTCTCAACATTCGATTGTGGTTATGGAATTATCTTCGTGGCAATTACAGGGTTGGCATACCTCAAAAATTAGTCCGCACTTAAGTGTAATAACCAATATTTATCCAGATCATTTAAATTATTATCAAGGTAGTATGGAAAAATACGTTGCTGATAAAAAAGCAATTTATCAATATCAAGGCGCTCAAGATTTTTTATTTTTAAATCAAGACAATAATTATACTAAAAAATTTCAAAAAGAAACCAAAAGTCGAATTAAATTTTTTAGTTATAAAAATGTACCAAAAAGTTGGTCTTTTAAAATTCAAGGTCAACATAATTTAGAAAATATCGCTGTAGCCATACAGGTAGCTCAAAATATGCACATTCCTTTAAAAATTATTAAACAAGTTGTAACAAATTTTAAGGGTGTACCGGATAGACTAGAAAAAATAAGAACTTTTAAAAAAGTAGATTATTATAACGATACTACCGCGACAACTCCTGAAGCTTTAATTTCAGGATTGCAAGCTTTGGGTAAAAATAAAAATATCGTTTTAATTACCGGCGGGGCTGATAAACAATTATCTTTTAGTAAAATCACACCAATGATTAAAAAACACGTAAAAAAAATTATATTACTTGAAGGAACCGGCACAGATAGAATGAAAAAATTTTTACCTAAAAATCTTATTAATAATCAATATACTAATTTAAAATCAGCTGTTTTAAAGGCTCAAGAATTAAGTCAAGTCGGAAATATAATTTTATTTTCACCTGCCTGTGCTAGTTTTGGTATGTTTATAAATGAATTTGATCGTGGTCGACAATTTAAAAAAATAGTTAAAAATTTAAAATGATAGCTAAAAAATATCAACATAATCCCGATTATACTTTAATTATTATTAGCGCTATTTTAGTGATAGTTGGAATTGTGATGTTATGTTCAGCTAGCACTGTTATCGCTTACCAAAAATTTGGTGATGGTTATTTTTATCTAAAACATCAAATTTTAAACGGTCTTTTGCCGGGCTTAATTTTATTTTTTATCTGTTATAAAATTAAATACGATTTTTTTCGCAAAAATTCATTTTTGTTTTTAATGTTTACTTTGGTTTTATTATTATTAATACTTTTTGTACCCAGTTTAAGACCAGAAAACGTGAATGCTAAAAGTTGGTTAAGTTTGGGCGAATTATCTTTTCAACCATCGGAATTGTTAAAATTAACTTTAATTTTATATTTATCTGCTTGGTTTGAAAAAATTGGCAAGGGTATTAGTAACTTTAAACAAGGATTTTTGCCTTTTATAATTATTCTAGTTTTAGTTTCTGGATTAATTATCGCTCAACCAGATATTGGTACTTTGAGTATTATAATTTTAATTGCTTTAAGCCTTTATTTCACTGCTGGAGCTAAAATAAGTCACGTAATAGGAATTGTTTCGGCAGGAATAGTTTCTTTGGGCAGTTTAATTTTAATAGCTCCATATCGAATACAGCGCTTTTTGGTTTTTTTAAATCCATCTTTAGATCCCCAGGGCATTGGTTATCACATTAATCAAGCCCTCATTGGAATTGGTTCTGGTGGTATTTTGGGCGTGGGCTTGGGACATTCAAGGCAAAAATTTATTTATCTTCCAGAAGTGATTGGTGATTCAATTTTTGCAATTATTGGAGAAGAGTTGGGTTTCATTTTAACAATTTTAATTGTAGTTTTATTTATTTTTTTAACTTTACGTATTTTAAAAATAGCCCAATATGCTCCTGATAAATTTTGTCAGTTAACAGCTATTGGCGTTGCTAGCTGGATTATTTTTCAAGCTTTTGCTAATATAATGGCAATGTTAAGTTTAATGCCCCTAACTGGTTTACCTTTGCCATTTATAAGCCATGGCGGTTCGGCTTTAATGGTTTTATTGGCAAGTTTAGGCTTATTATTTAATATGTCGCGTTATACAACTCGTTAAATATGCGTATTTTATTAAGTGGTGGGGGAACGGCTGGTTCTGTTTCGCCATTAATTTCAATTAAAGAAGAATTGCAAAGCAGAAATTTACAGGCTGAATTTTTATTTATTGGGACATTAAAAGGTCAACCAGAAAAGGATATGCTAAGCGATATAAAATACCAGGGCATGATAAGTGCCAAGTGGCGTCGTTATTTTAGTTGGCAAAATTTATTAGCGCCTTTTTTATTTTTAATCGCTATTTGCCAAAGCGTTTTTATTATAGCTAAATTTAAACCAGATATAGTTTTGTCGGCCGGGTCTTTTGTAAGTGTACCATTAATTTGGACAGCTAAGCTAATGGGAGTACCAAGCTTAATTCATCAGCAAGATGTGCGTCCGGGTTTAGCTAATAAATTGATGTCGCCATGGGCAGATAAAATTACAGTTACTTTTAAAAAATCTTTGCTGGATTTTCCAAATAAAAGCGTCTGGACTGGCAATCCAGTAAGACAAGCTTTATTAAATGTTGATAAAAATAAAGCTTTAGAAACTTTAAAATTAAATAAGAATTTACCAGTTTTATTAATAATGGGCGGGGGAACAGGCGCTTTAGATTTGAATAAAATTATTGTTCAGTCTTTACCAGAATTAACTCAGTTTTGTCAGGTAATTCATTTAACTGGCAAAGATAAAAAAATAGATTTTAAAAATAAATTTAACAACTATCAGAGTTATGAATTTTTAAAAGAAAAAATGGGCGATGCCTATGCGGTAGCTGATATAGTAATTAGTCGGGCAGGTTTATCAAGCTTAACAGAATTATCGGTTTTACAAAAAATTACTATTATGATTCCAATGCCACAATCTCATCAAGAAGATAATGCACAAATTTTAGCTGACAACCAGGCTGGTTTAATTTTAAATCAAAATAATTTAACTCCGCAGATTTTAATTAATGAAATTAAAAATTTATTACAAGATAAAAATCGTCAGTTAAAATATAAAAAAAATATTAGTCAGCTCATTAAGCCCCAAGCTGAAAAATTAATTGTAAATGAAATTTTAAAATTAATATGAATCTAAACCAAATTAAAAAAATTTACTTAATTGGGATCGGCGGTATTGGCATGAGCGCTGTCGCTAGATTAATGTTGAAACAGAATAAACAAATTAGCGGTTCGGATCGAGAAAAATCTTTAATTACAGATGGATTAAAAAAATTGGGCGCTAAAATTTATATTGGGCACAAAGACTCAAATTTATCTATCAAAACAGATTTGGTTGTTTATACCACTGCCATTGATAAAAATAATTCTGAATTGAAAAAAGCCAAAAAATTAAACATTCCGACTTTGAGATATTCTCAATTTTTGGGTTTGTTAAGTCGAGATAAAATAACTATTGCGATATCGGGAACTCACGGAAAAACCACCACCACGGCTTTAATTGGTTTGATTTTTGCTCAAGCTGGTTTTGATCCAACTGTGATTGTGGGTAGTCAAGTTAAAGAATTTAAAGGCAATGCCCGTTTGGGTCAGAGTGATTATTTAATAGTTGAGGCTTGTGAACATCGTCAGGCTTTTTTAGATTTAGAGCCAGATATTATTGTTTTAACTAATCTAGAAGCCGATCATTTAGATTTTTATAAAACTTTAACTAATCTTAAACAAACATTTAAAAAATATTTAAATAAATTACCTCGAGGCGGGTTGATTGTTGCTAATCAGGATGATAAAAATTTAAGTTTAATTCTTAAAAATATTTCGCGCCATCAAATTAGTTATGGTTTAAAAAAATCAGCCGATTATTCAGCGTCAGAAATCAATTTAAAATCACAATATAGTCAATTTAAGGTTATTAAAAATAAAAAAAGTCTTGGTCAATTTAAAACTCATTTATCTGGTCAACACAATATTTATAATATTTTAGCAGCTATTAGTTTTGCTAAGGGAGTGGGCGTGACCAATAAGGAAATTCAAACCGTTTTAAATAGTTTTAAGGGCACCTGGCGACGCTTTGATATTCGAACAAAAAATAAAAAACAGGGGATAGTGGTTATTGATGATTATGCTCATCATCCAACTGAAATTAAAGCGACCTTATCGGCAGTTAAAGTTAAATATCCTAATAGAAAAATTTGGACAGTTTTTCAACCGCATTTAAATAGTCGTACGCAATATTTATTTAAAGAATTTAGCCAAGCCTTTAATTTGGCTGATGAAATAATTTTAGCGCCAATTTATGAAGCACGTGGTCATGAAAAAAAAGTTAATCCTCAAAATTTAGTTAAGGCTATTTATAAATATAATCCGCATGTTCAATACATTGATTCGTTTAAAAAGATTGAGGATTTTTTACAGCAACAAGTTGAAAAAAATGATGTAGTTTTAATTATTGGTGCCGGTGATATTTATAAATTAAAAATTTGAACGTCCGGGTTTTAAACCGGACGTCTTGCGTTAGAACTTGGTATTAATGAAATCAGCTATTTGTTGGGCATGATCTGGCTGGTTGTCGAAATAATCAGAACCCAGAATTATTGATTCGGGATTTGCTAACTTTAAGCCATCAACATCGCTTAATGAATAAACGATAATTTCAACCATTAACTCAAGTTTTATTTTGGGAATAATTTTTCCCAAGACTTGATCTTTGTCGATATTATTAAGCACAACATAATACCAACCTTGTTTATCTTGTCTGACTTCAGCAGGGGTTGTCAAATTTCCTCCTTTAAATTTAACGATTGATAAACTTTGATTTTATTATTAATATATGATAAACTTAAATTAATTATTTGTCAAGACTAACAATTAAATTATTTAAAAATATGGATTTAGAAAGAAGAGATTTTTCTCCTCAAAATTTACATCAAGAAATTCAAGAAGAAATTAATAATCGCCAGTACAGACTTGAACATGGTCAGGTAGAGGCTGGAGAGATAGTTCTGATTAAAGAAGAAATTAGAAAATTGGAAGAAAAACTTAAAAATTTAAAATAGAAATTAAATCAAAATTTAAAACCGCAGACTAAGAGCTGCGATTTTTAAGGTAAAAGAGAACAATCAGCGCCGAAACGCCAATTACGTCGAAAATTAAAAGAACAATGAAAATATTTTTGATTTTTGACGGCATGGTTTTGATAGTGTGAATGAGCTGAGAAATTTTTTTCATTTTAACCTCTTTCGAATTGTTGGTTGAGAATATCTTGATGGCCAGCTAAAAAAGCTGAACCAGAGTTTGATTTCTTACCCTCCAGTTGAATTTGATGAACAATTAAACTATTTTTTTGACAGGCTACGCAGAGGTAGCTATTTTTTTTGAAAATTAAACCTGGCGTTGAAAATTGATCCGGCGTGATTTCGGTGGCTAAAATTTTTAAAGTTGATTGATTCCATTTTGTCCAAGTGCCAGGCCAGGGATTTAAGGCCTTAATTTGTTGGTGAATTTGTTGAGCTGAATTACACCAATCTATTTGTCCATCTTGCTTGGTTAAAATCTGAGTATAGGTAGCTTGAGAATGATTTTGTAATTGAGGCTGAATTTTGTTTTCTAAATAATTTGGTAATGTTTCTATTAATAATTCAGCTCCTAAATTAGCCAATTTGTCGGATAAAATTAAATAATTGTCTGATTCTAAAACTTGGTATTTTTTTTGACTTAAAATTGGACCATGATCCATTTGTGCATCCATTAACATTAAAGTCACACCGGTTTGTTTTTCGTTATTTAAAATGGCCGTTTGAATAGGGGATGCACCTCGATATTTAGGCAATAAAGAAGGATGAATATTTAAGCAACCAAACTTAGGAATATCTAAAATGGTTTGAGGAATAATTTGACCATAAGAAACCAAAATAATTAAATCTGGTTTGATGTTTTTAATTTCGTTTAAGCAATCTTTAATTTTTATTGGTTGTAAAATAGATAAATGATTTTTTTCAGCTAAAACTTTAACTGGCGGAGGAGTTATAATTTTTTTACGACCCACTGGCTTGTCAGGTTGAGTAATAACTAATTTTAAATCAATAAAATCGGTTTGAATTAATTTTTCTAAACTTGGTAAACTAAATTCCGATGTGCCAATAAAAATGGTTGAATATTTTTTCATAAAAAAACTATTTATCGAGTTGCCATTCAATTTCTTCTTCTTTACCTGCAAATTCCTTCCAATCACCATCAGGCATAATCACAAACCATTTTAATTTGGTTTGGCTCCAAACTAGGGGATAACCATCATAAAATGGTTTTTTAACTCTTTCTTTAGGTTTGAGTTGATCTAATTCTAGCCATTTTTTAAAAACAGTTTCAATACTATAATCTAAATTGCGTGATTTAGCCCAAGCGGCTACCTTGGTAATCGCTTGTTTAGCTTGGTTGATTGATCCAGCTAGTGCAATTAATTCTTTGGCTGGACGAACATGGCGCGAATAGATTATTTTTTTTTGCCTGGCATCTTGTTTTATTTTTTCCAAACTTAAACCCTTACTCATAAAATAATGATTCACCACTTGTTGAATGTCAGTTTCTTGCTCTTGTTTTTGTTCTGGAGTTAATTTAGTTGGCATAGATTTAAGCGGCTTGAGTATTTATTTTTGACTCATCAGAGACAAAATTATTATCGTAATAAAGGATGTTTCTGTGGGGAATACCCTGCTCGACTTCTCGGTTTTTTATCGTCTTAGCCTCATACATTTGTTGGTCTGCTCTTTTAATTATAGTTTCTTGAGTGTCTGTGGGATGGAATTCGGCCAAACCACACGAAATGGTTGGTTGATAAGTTTTGTCGCCCGGGGTTGTCAATTCTGTTTTTTCCATATCTGCGAATAAATCTTCCATTCTTTTTTTAGCATCTTCTATAGTCATGTCATGAAAAATTATCAAAAATTCATCTCCGCCATAACGAATGACCGTATCTGATGATCGGGTATTTTTTATAAAAAGATTGGCCTGGGTGGTCAAAACCATATCACCAAAATCATGTCCATAAGTATTATTAACCTTGCCGAAATCATTACTGTCAATAAAAGTAATGACAAAGGTTTCATTTTTGCGTTTGGCATCTTCGATTTCACGTTCCATTATTTCTTCACAGCCTTGCCGATTCCGCAAACCAGTTAAAGGATCTTTATCTTTAAATAATTTTAAAATTTCATTTTTTTGATCACTCAATAAGGCTAGTATTTTTATTGATTCCATTTTACGCTCCGGAGAAAAAAAATTTACTTTAACAATTTTGTCCATTAAAGTAGAAAATTCTAAACCCCGTTCAATGTTTTGTATTTCATCTTTATCTAAAAAATCCTCGGGTAATAAATCGGTCACCTTGCTTTCAGAAAGATTTAATTCAGATTTAATTTTATATCTAATTTCTGTATTAGTAGAAATATCAAAATATTCAATAAATGGTTCTAAAAATCTTTTTTCTTCGGGTTCTAATTTTGCTAAAGCTTCTTTAATTTTTTCCTGCATCCTTTTTTCAATAGCCATTCTTTTTTCTAATAAAGCTTTACCTATATGATCTTTAACACTATCTTGTTCTATTTCATTCTCCGGTTTTCGCTCTGATGAATTTTTTGAGTTATCCAATAAACCCATATCCTCAGGAGATAATGAATGAAAGTTTTCTTGATCCATATATTTATTGTTTAAATTCTAAAATTAATTTAATTCCCTCCAATGTATATTGTGATTTAGATTGTTGTTGTTCTTGTAAATAATTTTCAAATTCTATTTGTAAATTTGAATTTTTGATTAATTGCCATAAAGCTTCTATGATTTTAATTTTGTCAGAATAGTTTAGAGTCGTGCTCATAACCGTTGATGATAAAATATCATCAAAAATTTGATTGGCTTGTTGTTGTTCCATATTTTTTAAAGTTAATATTTAATTTTATTTATTATAGCAAAAACTTTTATTTTAGTCAAATATTTTTATTCTAGTTTAAAATTCATCATTAAATAACCAACCCCCAATGGTCCTTCGTAAGATAAAACTTCTGGTTGGTAATTGATACCATCTAAAATTCCCAAAAGAATTAAAAATGGTTTTAAACCACACTGATTAGCTTCCTCAACCAGGGTAGTATCTAAATTAATTATTTTATCAACTTCTTTCTTTTTTAAATACTTAATTAGTTTATCATCAAAAATTTGTCCCTTTTCGTTGTAACCGGCCGGAGAATCTTGGGTCAAAGTATGGGCTAGTTCACCAGAAGCAATTACAGCTATTTTGAGAGTTGATAAATTAATTTGTCGACCCATGGCTTGGCCAAATTTAAAATGCATAGCATGATTCAACAAAGATATATTTATAGGTAAAATAGAAAAGTTTTTTATTTTTAAAGTTAAATAATAGAGTGGGATGCTAGTGCCATAATCAAGTTGCGATTGATAATTTAAAATCAAGGGCAAATCTTTACTTGAATCAACTAGGCTATTTTTAATTTGATGAATAAATTCAAAATTACCATCAAATTCAAGTTGAGTTACGAAATCGCCAAATTCTTGAAAATTTACAAAATATTTTTGAGCTAAACTCAAATTAAAAGCTTTTTCGCAAATCAAGCCATGAGGTGAAATGGTTAAAATAATTTCTGGCTGTAAATCAATTAATTGGCGGTTTAATTTTTTAAACGCTTCGATGGTAGATTTAATCTGATTAATATTATCTTTACCAATCTCTGGGATTGAAATTGGGGGATGGGGGGTAACGGCTGAAAAAACTAGAGCCATGAATTTATATTTAATTTATAAATTATTTAATTAACGGTTTTAATTATTTCGCCATTGTCGTGTAAGTCTAAAACCTTTTGTGGCACCGTTGAAATATTTTCCCATTTATAACCCATTTCTTTAAAAACTTGGCCTGATAAAATTGGGTTTTTACGACCACGGGCAATTACATAAACCGCTGAACTGTCTGTTGATTTAACCAATTCACCATCATTAATTTTTAATAAACCGCCATATTTATATTTGTCTAATTCACCTTCGCTAGCGGAAATAACTTTACGGTTGGGAAAATTAATATCTAAAATTGATCGATCAATAATGGGATATTTGATAGCGTCTTTAACATAATAAACGCCACCGGTTTGTCGATCTTGCAATAAAGTTCCATTGGGGTAAACGCTTTTAATGGTAATCGGTTTGCCTTGTGAATATAAAGCTAGATCTTCTTCGGTGACATCAATAATTTCCTCGGGGTGAAAACCCATCATTCTGAAAGATTCTTGAGAGTCAAAACCACGAAGAATGTTTTCATCAGTGATTAAATAAACCGTGCCTTGAGGTGATCGTAAAAGTGAATAGCGCGGAAATTTAATCGGATAACCGATGTCATATTTTTCAATATCACTTGATGAAACACTTAAAATTTTGCCTGAACTGTAACTAGCATAGAAAGCTGTACGTGACAAAAAGGCATGGCGTTGACCATTGCGAATTAACCATACACCCGGTTCACCTACAACTTGTAAGAGTGATCCGTCGGGATAATTTTTAACATACCAGCGTTGCCAAATTTTCCAAAAATTATAATTGCCGTGATAGTGGGGAGTGTAATTATACAAACAGACAGTGGCTAAATTTGAAGGGGTAATTGTATAACCGTCAATGTTATAACTTTGACCAATTATTTTCAACCAAGAGGTTGGATAATTATCAATATACCAACGCAATAAACCCGCTGCACCATCAACTTGATTGGCAAAACCTTTGTATTTTTGTAAAGCAGGATCATTAGGGTTTGAACCATCGGGTCTGTGCCAGCCCATTGCCCAATCATAATTGTATTGGGTTGGGTTGGGATTTTCAACTAGGCTTTGTTCTTTTTGTAATAAAACCAACAAAGCTTTTGGATTAATAGCATTTAATTGACTCGCATTATAAATAATTTCAGAAGCTAATTTTATTTTGCCGTCAACGTCTTGAGTATAATAATTTTGTAAACTACTATTTTTATTTTCTAAAAATTTTTGAATATTTTCTGATGACATGGTGTCAAAGTCAATCAAGTCTAAATCTGAAATAATATAATCGGGATTAAAATCGCTTGCTTGAGTTAAGGATGGAATTAAAAAAGCAACAATTTGAATTGTGATTAGAGTTAAAATTAAAATGCGTTTTGATATTTTTTGCATGTTGTTTTGTTGTAATAAATTATATTTTATTAGTATAACATTTTATTTGATGATTCACAATTTTTTGCGTGTCATTGCGAGGGAGTCCGCCGACTCGGCGGACGACCGTGGCAATCTCGTAGATTAAAGCACTATACGAGATTGCTTCGCTACGCTCGCAATGACGCTATACTGTACGAGATTGTTTTCAAGCCAAATCGGCGGGTCGCAATGACACTAAAAATTAAGAATATTCATTTTAAAAAACTTATCCACACATTCAGGTTTGGAGAATTATAATTTTTGTTGTATAATTTTATAATACTAAAAATAATCAAAATAAATTTCATAAACTCAAAATGCCTCGATTTAATTTTTTTAAAATTAATTGAATAATTTTTTTGAGTTTTTATTTTTTTAAAAAATATAAAAATAAATATAAAATATAATTTAAAAAACTATGTTAATAAAAAGTGAACCTATGTCTAAAAAAACATTCTTTTTTACCCTGGGCGTGGTCTGTCTAGCGGTAATAGTTTTAATTATTGGATACCAAGTTTTATGGCATCCTCAGGCCGGACCTGAAATTCCACCGACTCATCAAATTCCGGTTTCTACACCAGTTGAAGCAACTGTAAGTAGTAATGCCTTTACTGTCGATTTAGGGGCAGATAGTGCGACGACTGGGACATACACGGTCACGGCAACTTATGGTGACACAACCACCACAACTGAGTTTGATATTGTAGATGTTTGTACCGCTGATTCAACGATTATTGCGAAGTGTGGTTGTGGAAGTGATGTTTTTTCTGAGGGATATTGTTGTTTGGGTGGAGGTAACGTACCAGTAGAGAGTGCTTGTGGCTATGGTAGTATTGAAGGACTAGTTATTGACAACAATGGTAATCCAATCAGTGGAGTAATCGTTAATTTAAATGATAAAAATGCAAATTTTATTTCTCAAGCCACCACCGACGACAGTGGTAATTTTTCTTTTACCAAGGCGTGTGATTCATTTGGTTTAACTTTTTCAAAAGATGGTTATGATAAAAAAGGAGCAGTACCTAAAATTATAGTTGGCGCTACGGCAACTGTTTTAGTTGAATTAACCGAATCTGCTTCAACCGGTTCATTATCTGGCACAGTAACAAATAGTGAAACGGGTGAACCGATTGCTGGGGCTTTAATACAATATAGGAATATAGCAAATGGAGAAGGCAGTACAACAGTAACGACTCCCGTTGGCAGTTATTCTGCATCTCTGCCCGAGGGTGATTATATGTTAACTGCTTCAGCAGATGGCTTTGATAAAAGCGCCAAAGTACCCGTAACTATTAGCAAAAAAACTCCTGTTGTTCAAGATTTTAGTTTAACGCCAATAGTCTATGGTTCATTATCTGGCACAGTCACAAATGGCGCCACGGGTAAGCCAATTGCTGGGGCTTCAATACTATATGCCAATCCAGTAACTGGAGAGGGAGGTACAACAGCAACGACTACCGTTGGCAGTTATTCTGCATCTCTGCCTGAGGGTGATTATATGTTAAGTGCTTCAGCAGATGGTTTTGATAGAAGCGCCGAAGTGCCAGTAACTATTAGCGAAAAAACTCCCGTTGTTCAGGATTTCAACTTAACACCTACGGCTCCGAAGGGGACATTAACAGGTTCGGTTTATGATTCTGTGACTCTCGCGCCAATTGATGGAGCACAAATTACAGAAACATTAACGGCTGAGAGTGCTAGAATAAAGGTTGACACGTACAGTCTCTTATTAACGGTCGGTGATCATTTGCTACAAGCAAGTGCCAATGGTTATACCACTAGCGATCCAGTTCAAGTTACTATTACTAAAGGCGGAACCACAACCCAAGATTTTAGTTTAGTGCCAGTAGAAGTCGTTCCTACGGACACTGGGACACTATCTGGCACAGTGACTGATATAAATACCGGCGCACTAATTGGAGGGGCACCTATTAGTTATACCAATGTTTTAACTGGTATGTCTAATTTAGCTTCTACGGATGCAACGGGTAAATATGCAATAAAATTGGAACTTGGCACGTATGATGTATCTGCTAGTGCTTCTGGTTATGCGACTAGTGATCCCGTGTCAATAAATATAACTGAAAAAGGTCAACTTAAAACTTGGAATTTTACTTTGAGTCCAGCGGAGGCGCCTAAAAAGGGTAGTTTGATTTTTGCGACAATTGATAATTTATTTAATAATTTAATAAATAAATTTTTAAATATTTATTCAGTTCAAGCAGCCGACAAGAACGCATGGGAAGTAATGGTTAAAGAGAAGGAAGTCGGAAATCCAATCATGGGCGCAAAATTTTATATTAATGGATCATTAAATCCCGATCTTACTACCGATGCAAATGGTTCTTTAATTCTTCCAACTGCTCCGGTTGGAACTTATTCTGTTTATGTTACTGCTACTGGTTACAAGGATTCCGATCCAGTTTCAGTTAAAATTGTTGATGGAGGAACTGCTACCAATATTTTTCTTCTAGAAAAATCAGCTCAAATTTTAACTCCCACCATTACCATTCCAACTGTTAGTGATATTATTAAGGGTGGTAATGTAACTATTTCTGGCACAACTGAAAATATTGCTGACGGTGAAATTATTCAAATTACCGTAACTAAAAAAGTTACGCCGATTACCTTAAGTGGACAAGTGACTTGTTTTGACGCCTATGACAGACCAGTTGATAGCGCGAAAGTTGAAATTTGGTCACCCGATGTGGCAACTGGCGATTATATAGGTGCTACCAAGACCGATAGCCAGGGTTTTTATACAATTACAGTTAATACAGGAACAACTTATCAAGCTAGGGTGATTGGACCAACAGAAGCCTATCAACACCAATTAAGCGATCAATTTTCCTTGCTAGGTGATTTTACGGGGGCAGATATTGTTACCTATTTAAAACCCTTTCCATTGAAAGCTGAATCTGTTCAGCAATCAGTACCATTAGCTATTACCAAAGAGAGTGATGGAATTAATACTTTATATCATTTTTCATTTAAGATTCAGACCTATAATAATGATAAAATCTATGGAACCACACCGATTGTGCCTTATGAGTTAAAAGCTCAAATTTTAGACCCAAATGGTGATGGAACCACATATCTCAAATCTCGTAGTCAGTTGAATGTGATAGCTCCAGTCAGTTCAAACGTTTTAGAAAAACTTAAAAATGGTTTGCAGGTTAAATTTCAAGAACTAGCTGAAAATCAAACACCCAAAGCTTTGGCTAAAGATCTCGCTAGCGCTTCTACAGATTTAACCCAAATGGGGGGTATGATATTTAATATTGTTGATGAGAATGGTTCTACTGTTTTTTCCAATGTTACAATTTTAAATAAACGTATTGGTCAAATTTCATTACCTATATATCAAGCTGGTCAACTCTTGGATTATTGGCCAGCCGGAGAATACAAGATAATAGTTGACGCTAAGGGTTATGCAACTCAAAGCCAAAGCATAAATGTGACTGCCGGAGAAAATACAGCGGTTAATATTGGATTAACGGCTTACACTTTTGATCAAGTGGCTATGGAACCGTTCTTAAAAATGCAAGGTTTTAACGAAGTATCATTGGGTGAAGCAGTTATTTTTGAGGGCGCAACAAATATTAATCCTTACGAATATCCATTAACCTTAGAAGCAACACCTCAGCCACCTAAAATCTCTATTAACCAAGCATTAACCAATCAATTCCAAAAATTTGATGACGAATTTAAATTGAAATTTGAAGCTCAGGGTTCTCAAAATATTCAAAAAATGAAATTCAAAATGCAGACAGAAGATGGAAGTATGCTAGATTGGGTAGATTATGAATTAAATAATGGAATTAGTACAAGCGTTGAAAAGGAGATTGATGTTAAAGAAGTTTTAGGATTAGATAATGCAGACAAACCTGATGGTAAATACATTATTTATGTGGCTGCCGAAGATACTCTAGGTCAATCAACAGATAGTGATGAATATACGCAATTAACGGTTTATAAAGATACGCGTCCACCCAAACCGCCACAAGGGTTTAATAAGCCATTCAAAATTTATCGTAAAGAAGTAGATGAAAAATTCTATCAAGAAGATGCTATTGATAGTTTGCGTATTCCAATTGGCGAAAAGGTTGATTTGTACTCCAACTTAGAGGATGATACTGCTTTGACTGACAATGTTTCTGATATGGAAAAGGTTGTGTGGTATGTTGATGATGTTCAAATTTGTGAAGACACAACCGCGCCTTTCACTTGTGAATGGGATACCACAGAATTACATTCAACTGTAACTACTGAAGGTTATGATGGCGCTGGGAATGTTTATTCTAGCTCATATACAGTTGAAACTTATTCAGCGACCGGTAGACGATCATTAGTAGCCGATGAAACTGCGCCAGAAGCTGTCACTCAGGTTGAAATTATTAATCCAGACAACAATGACGGCACTAGCTTGTTATTAACCTGGACGAATCCAACTGACGATGATTTAAAGGGCGTTGAAATTTATCGTAGCACTACTTTAGCTCAAATTCCCGCAACTCCAATTATTAAAGTTGAAGGTGCTGAATCATATACTGATGTTGATTTAACAGCTGATACAATTTACTATTACACCTTTAGGCCCTATGATATTACTGGCAATGTTTCAACTGATACTAATCAATATTCTGGCACACCAATTGTTCAAACAGAAGAAATTGGTGGTGACGATACCGATGTTGTTTTAGAAGAAGCAACCGGACCAACTCAATTAGAATTTATTCCAGCCAAAGAAACTGGTCTAGCTAAAATTTCTTTGGAATTAAAATCTAACAGTTTCGACACGTCTAACTTGATTGCTTCAGAAACTCAAAAACCAGCCGAAATTGAATCAGTCGCTAAAGATAATGAAGTAGTTTATAAATATTTCAATATCACCTTAAACGATTTAAATGATGAAAATATTGAAGAAGCTGTTTTAGAGTTTAGTGTAGCCAAATCTTGGTTAAGTGAAAATGATATTAATCCCGAAAGTGTTAAATTCTATCATTATGTTTATCATTCACCGGGAAGTTGGGAAAAAATCACTACCGTTAAAAGCTCAGAAGATGATGCGTATTATTACTACCAAGGTTGGACAGCTGAAGTTGATGGACTCTATGGCATTGTTGGCCGTAAAAATGATGCTCCAGCCGAAGAAACTCCCTTGGGTAGAATTGGAGGAATGATTTTCATGGATACTAATCAAGATGGAAAATTCAATTCAGAAGAAACAGGAATTAAGGATATTACGGTTAAATTATATGTTGATTTAGATCGTGACACTAACTTGAATTTTAGTAAAGATGAATTATTGTTAACTCAAACAGTCAACCAAGATGGTGTTTATTCCTTTGATGAATTGCCAAGTGCTTATTATATTATCTACATTGATAGGGGATCATTGCCAGAAAATTATGCCTTAACTACCAATAACGAACCTTTATTTGTCCCATTAGGCGAAGGCGAAATCATGGAAAATTTTGATATTGGTTATCGCATTGTACCAGCTGAAAATGTAGAAGAATTAGCCTTAATTCAAGAACAACGTCAAAAAGAAAACGATGAAACTAACAATATAATTGTTACGCGTAAGGCTCGGCGTGTTATTTCTTCTATTTTACCAGCAGTCGAAGCTAAAGAAGAAGTTGAAATTACGCGCGCTATTGCTTGGGCATCTGCAATTATCGTAGTGATGGTTTTCTTGGTTTGGCAATTAACTAAAAAACCCAAGGAAGCTATTTAATCAACCGATAGTCCTGTTAAAAATCAAACTTAAAATAAAAAGATAAACGTCGGGCTATCTCAGTCCGACGTTTATCAAATGTGCATGTTTAACATTGAAACACAAACAATCAATCAAATTGCGTATTATGTTGTTTTCGTGGGAGCAGTTTTAGTCCCGCCATTATTTTGGTTATGGTATTTTCGCTACCACGATCGTCGCAAACCCGAACCGCTAAGTTTATTATTTTTTTCTTTTATCTTGGGAGCTATCTGGTGTGTAGTTATTTTTCATGTTAATTTGGTTTTTGGTCGTCAACTACTCAATGTTGATTTAAAAGTTTTTATTTTAAGTTTTGCCTTTTTGGAAGAATTAGGTAAATTTTTAGTGTTAAAATATTATGTTTATGAGCGTGAAGACTTCGACGAAACTATTGATGGTATAATTTATGGTATTACAATTGGTTTGGGATTTGCTACAGCCGAAAATATCTTTAATTTAATTTATCAGGGGACAGACGTTATTTTTACTCGTTTTGCTAGCGCAACTTTATTGCACGCTTTATTGACTGGCATAATTGGTTATTATTTAGGTTTAAAGAAATTTAAATTTTTAACCAAAAGATTTTTGGAACTTAAGGCACTGTTAGTTGTCATTTTGCTTCATACTGTTTATAATTTTTTTTCCTATCAAGAAAAAACCTTTTATTCTTTCAGTGGTGTTCTTATTTTAGCTATGGGCTTGTTTATAATATTGTTTTTTATGATTCAAAAATTGAAAGGTATTGAAAAATATCGTCAATTATTGGCTGATTCTCGAGAGTGGGTTATGCAAAAAAAACAACGTCCAACTTAAATTTTTCTAAAATTAAAAAAGACTGGTCGCAAACGATTAGTCTTTTTTATTTTATATTATTTTTAAATTTTAAATTTAATATTATCTCTATCAAAATCAATAAACACGCTACTACCGGTTTTAATTTTTCCCTCAATAATTTCCATGGCTAAAGGATTTAAAATTAAACTTTGGATAATTCGTTTTAAGGGTCGGGCGCCATAAAGCGGATCAAAGCCTTTTTCAACTAGATGGTCTTTAGCTTTTTTACTAATTTTAATTTTAATCTCGTTATCTTTCAATCTTTCTTCAACCTGTTTTAATTGAAAATCAACGATTTGTCGAATAGAATCTTTTAGTAAAGGTTTAAAAACGATTATTTCATCAATACGATTTAAAAATTCAGGCTTAAAATTATCTCGCAGTTCTTTTAATATTTTTTCTTTAATGCTTTCTTCTTGACTTTTTAGGTTTTTATCTAAATCAAAACCCAAGCTGGCTTTTTGAGCTAAATCTTTAAAATATTCACTACCGATATTTGACGTCATGATAATGATAGTGTTTTTAAAATTAACCTTGCGTCCCTTGGCATCGGTTAATTGACCATCATCTAAAATTTGCAATAGAACATTAAAAACATCTGGATGAGCCTTTTCGATTTCATCAAGTAAAATAACTGCATAGGGCCGGCGACGAATTTTTTCTGTTAATTGACCACCTTCGTCGTAGCCAATATAACCCGGAGGCGAACCGATAATTTTAGAAACCGTATGGCGTTCCATGTATTCAGACATATCTAGACGGACTAAAGCGCCATCATCATTAAAAATAAATTCAGCCAGAACCTTGGCTAATTCTGTTTTACCGACACCAGTTGGTCCCATAAAGATAAATGAACCAATCGGTTTGTTGTGCTCGGCAATACCGGCTCGAGAACGTCGAATAGCGTTAGAAATTGCCGTCACAGCTTCATTTTGATCAACTATGCGTTGATGTAATTCATCTTCCATGTGGGCTAATTTTTTGGTTTCATCTTCAAGCATTCTGGCCACTGGAATGCCGGTCCAACGCGAAACTACTTCGGCAATATTTTCTTCAGTCACTTTTTCACGAATAATACGATCCTGAATTTTATTTAATTTACGTTCGTTGGTTTTAGTTTTATCTTCCAACTTAGGAATACGATCATATTTAATTTCAGCAACTTTTTCCAAATCTGCCTGGCGTTCGGCAATCTCGGCCTCATCGCTTAATTTTTCCAACTCTTTTTTATCGGCCTTAATCTCTTCAATAATTTGTTTCTCTTTTTGCCAACGCAATTCCAATTCTTTCATGATTTCTTTTTTATTGGCTAATTCACGACTAATTTTTTTAAAACGCGTATCCATTTTTTTAACTTTTTCTTTTTTTAAAGCTTCGATGGCAATTTTTAATTGTCTAATCTCACGACTTAATTTATCTAATTCTTCAGGTTCGCTTTCAATTTCTAATCTCAAAGCTGAGGCGGCTTCATCAATTAAATCTACAGCTTTGTCTGGTAAAAATCTGTCAGTAATGTAACGTGTAGCTAATTTAACGGCGCTAATTAAAGCATCGTCGGTAATTTGAACACCATGGTGTAATTCGTATTTTTCTTTAATACCACGTAAAATAGCAATGCTTTCTTCGGTAGTGGGTTCACTCACATAAACTGGCATAAAACGTCTTTCTAGGGCTTGATCTTTTTCAATATACTTTTGATATTCTTTTAACGTCGTAGCACCAACACAATGAAGTTCTCCGCGCGCTAAGGCTGGTTTGATCATATTTGAAGCGTCTAAAGCGCCTTCAATTGATCCAGCGCCAACTAGGGTATGCATTTCATCGATAAATAAAATTATTTTTCCGTCAGATTTTTTAATAGTTTTTAAAATAGCTTTAAAACGATTTTCAAACTCGCCACGGAATTTAGTTCCAGCAATAATAGCTCCCAAATCTAAAGTAATAACTTCTTTATTTTTTAAAGTTTCGGGTACATCACCATCAACAATTCTTTGAGCTAAGCCTTCGACAATGGCGGTTTTACCTGTCCCAGCCTCACCAATTAAAACTGGATTATTTTTAGTCCGGCGTGATAAAACTTGAATTACGCGACGAATTTCTTCGCCTCGCCCAATGACTGGATCTAATTTTTTTTCACGAGCCTTTTGAGTTAAATTTTGAGTATATTTTTCAAGTACTTGATATTTTTGTTCTGGTTCGTCATCGGTAATTTTTTCCGAACCCCGTACTGATGCTAAAACTTGTAAAACCTTTTCGCGTTCAACTTGATAATCATTTAGAGTCTTTTTTAAAAAAGTATTAATTTCTAAAATTGCCAGTAGAAAATGTTCTGTGCTAACATATTCGTCTTTGAGTTGATCAGCTTCTTTTTCAGCCTGAATTAAAACCTGTCTTAATTCATTAGTCACGTAAATTCCACCCATTGGCCCAGGCGCTGGCTTATCGATTTGAGGTAATTTATTAATTTCATTTTCGATATCTTTTTTTAATTTTAAAACATCGACTTCTAATTTTTTTAAAACAGCTAAAACCACTCCATCGTTTTGTTCAAGTAAGGCGTAGAGTAGGTGAGAGGCATCAACCGCGGGTTGTTTTTTGTTTAAAGCCAATTCTTGGGCATTTTGCAACGCCTCTTGAGATTTTAAAGTAAAATTACCAAAATTAGGCATATATTTTTAAGTTTAAATTATAAATTATTATTTAGCAGTCTCTATAATAGAGTGCTAATTTTATTGTAGCATAGCTAAAAAAAGTGTCAACCAGTTGACAAGTTAATTTATTTTGGGCAGTTTTGGCAGGTGCGACCTGCCAAAATTTATTCTTTATTTTTCAAAAGCGTGATATAATAAAAATAATCCTAATATGATCTCAATTATTATTACAACCTATCGAGAGTCAAAAACCTTAGAACAAACCCTACGGGTTATTTTAAATAAAAAAATTAATCAGGCATTTGAAATTTTAGTAGTTGCACCAGATGAAGAGAGTAGAGAAGTGGTGAATAAATTTAGTATTAAATATCCGCAAGTTAAATTTATTCAAGATCAGGGTTTAGGTAAACCTTCAGCTTTGAATTTAGCTTTTGGAAAAGTCCAGGGCGACATTTTAATTTTGACAGATGGCGATGTGGTAGTTGAATCAAACGGTTTAGAAAAATTAGTTCAAGAATTTAATAATCCCAAAATAGGCGCAGTTTGTGGTCAACCGACTTCAATTTCTGATCGTAAAACTATGTTAGGTTATTGGTCGCACTGGTTAGTTAATGCTGCTCATCAAAGACGTTTAAAATTATCACAACAAAATAAATATTTAGATTGTTCAGGATATCTTTATGCAATTAGAAATAAAGTTGTTAATGAAATTCCAGAAAATGTTTTATCCGATGATATTTATATTTCACAAAAAATTTGGCAAGCTGGTTATCAAATAGTTTATCGGCCCGAAGCTAAAGTTAGGGTAAAATATCCAAATACTTTTTCTGATTGGGTTAAACAAAAAAAACGCAGTGCTGGCGGTGCCAAACAAAAAATTAATCAAGAAAAATTTAAGAGCAATATGCGTGGATTTTTTAATGAAGCCTGGCACGGTTTTAAATTGTTATTTTCTTTCCCTAAAAATTTAAAAGAATTTAGTTGGACTCTTTTGCTATTTTTAGCTAGAATATACTTATGGATTTTAATTCTTGTTGATTTAAAAATAAAAAAGAAAAACTTTGCTGAAATTTGGCAAAGAATTGAAAGTTCAAAATAGTATATGAATAAAAAATTAGAAGAAAAAATAGCTTTTTATGGTTTAATCTTATTTTGCTCTATTTTCATTTTTGTTCTTTTATTGTTAATAAAAAATCCTGAAAAAATAAAAATTATTATAATTTTCTCAGAAGAAAATGCTAAAACAATAGAAACCATTCTTTATTTCTTTCTTGGTTTTACTGTAATAGCCTATATTTATGATCATAAAAAACATACCCAACGTTTTTGCCCTAGATGTAATAAATTAGTAAGAATAAAAATCAATTCGAAAGAAATAGAAACTTGTCCCTATTGTGGTTCAAGTTTGATAAAAATAAATGAAAAAGAAAAGTCTATTTTAAATAAAATCCAAGAAGAAAAACAAAACATTGAAACAAATCAATTTATCTTAGCTTTTTATCTAATAGGTAGTGTAGTAGCTATATTTTGGTTTAAATTATGGAAAGGTAATATATATTTTTTACTAGAATTATTAATATTTGTTATTGCCTTAGGTTACGGTTTTTATCGTTTTAAAAATAAAGGAGTAGAGATTAAAAAAATTGAAGACAGACAACATCTTTCTCTTGGAGAAAAAATTGATAATTTAGAATCATTTATAAAAGAGGAACAACAAAATAAAAAAATAGAAATAAAAAAAATGACCATTAAATTATCTATTCTTTTTTTATTTATTTTAGTTGGTTGTATTGTAATTATTTTTAATATTATCCCAGTAGAAACTTTAGATAAACTAGTTGATAAATTTAATTGGATTAATTTACTTATATTTTAAATTAAAAATTTGATTTTTCATAAAAAATTATGCCATCCCAACCTAAAATCCGAACTCGTTTTGCACCCAGTCCGACTGGTTATCTTCATGTTGGAGGATTAAGAACAGCTTTGTATTCTTATTTAATTGCTAAACAAAATAACGGTGATTTTATTTTACGCATTGAAGATACCGATCAAGAACGTTTAGTTAAAGACGGCACAGTTAATATTTTACAATCTTTATATTGGGCTGGTATAATTCCCGACGAGGGCGTTAAATTAGATAAAAATAATAAAATCGTTCAAGCTGGCGACAATGGTCCCTATATTCAATCAGAACGATTAGAAATTTATCAAAAATACGTTCAAGAATTAATTGACAAAGGTTGTGCTTATTATTGTTTTTGTACCCAAGAAAGATTAGATAAACTCAGACAAGAGCAACAAAAAAACAAAATTCCAACCGGTTATGACGGTTGTTGCTTGAATATTAGCCCTGAGGAAGCCAAAAAACGGGTTCTAAACGGCGAAAAGCATGTTATACGCCTCAAGATGCCCAAAGCAGGAGAAACGTCATTTTTGGACTTAATTCGTGGAAAGGTTAGCTTTAAGAATGAGCTAGTTGATGATCAAGTTTTAATTAAATCTGATGGCTTTCCGACCTATCATTTAGCCGTAGTGGTTGATGATCATTTAATGAAAATAACTCATATTGTGCGCGGTGAAGAATGGATTTCTAGCACACCCAAACATATCCAACTTTATAAATATTTTGACTGGGAAATTCCTCAATTTGCTCATCTACCTTTATTATTAAATTCTGATAAATCAAAACTTAGTAAACGCCAAGGAGATGTGGCGGTCAATGATTATCAAAATAAAGGATATTTACCTGAAGCTTTAATTAATTTTGTAGCTTTGTTAGGTTGGAATCCGGGCGATGATCAAGAAATTTTTTCTTTGAAAGAATTAATTCAAGAATTTAAAATTGAAAAAATCAATAAATCTGGAGCAATTTTTAATCTAGATAAATTAAACTGGCTAAATGGTTCTTATCTTCGCCAAATGGACATCAAGGATTTAACTCAAAAATGTTTGCCATATTTAATTCAGTCAAAATTAATTAAATCAGAAAAAGATGTTAATTTAAATTATCTTCAAAAAATTGTTAAACTCGAACAAGAAAGATTAAAACATCTAGATGAGATAATTGACTTAACTCATTTCTTTTTTAAAGATAAGTTGAATTATCAATCAGATTTGTTAATTTGGAAAAAATCAGATAGAGAGCATACTTTAAATAATTTGTCAATAATAAAAGATTCTGTAGAAAAAATTGATTCAACTAATTTTAATAAAGAAAATTTAGAAAAAATTCTCATGCCCATGGCTCAAGATAGGGGAGTCGGTGATGTTTTGTGGCCAATGCGTGTCGCCCTGAGTGGAGAGCAAAATTCACCGGGGCCATTTGAAATAGCGGAAGTGTTGGGCAAAAAAGAATCTTTAAAGAGAATAGTATCAGCTATAAAATTGCTTGAAAAATAGGTAAGTAGTATAATAGATTTATTATGCAAAATTTAAACAAAAATAAAAAATATTTTTTAATTTTAACTTTGATTTTTTGTCTCACGGCTTTTTGTAGTCGTGATTTGCTTTTTGTTCAAGCCGCTTATGAAGGTTATACGGTGGACGATTTAAACCAAGAAATAGCTGAAAGACAAAAAGAAATTCAAGCAATTGAAAAACAACGTGAAGAATATCAAAAAAAGGTTAAAGCTGAGCAACAAAAAGCCTTGTCACTAAGAAGTCAAATTTCTATTTTAGAGAATCAAATTAGTGATCGACAATTAAAAATTCAACAGCTAAGAATCGAAATTGAAGAAGCTAACCTGCAAATTCAAAATATCACCTTACAAATAGAAAAAAAAGAGCAAGAAATAACCGATCATCAACAAAAAATAGCTGAACTTATCCGTTTTATTTATCAAAAAAGCCAAAAAAATCCTTTAGAAATCTTATTATTAAACCAATCTTTGGCTGATTTTTTTAATCAGTTAAAATATACCGAAGATATTCAGCGCGAATTACAAAAAACTTTATCTAAAATGAAAATTATCCAACAGGGTTTGCAAGTCCAAAAAAGTGAGCTGGAAAATAAAAAACAAGAATTAAGTAAACTTAAAGAAGAAAACGAAGATGAAAAATCAGCCCTAAACGGTCAACAAAATTATCAACAAGTTTTATTAACCGAAACTCAAAGTTCAGAAAAAAAATTCCAATCCATGTTAGCTGAGTTACAAAGAGAAAGACAGGCTGCTGAAAGTAATATTGCTAATATTGAAAGTGCTATTCGTGACAAACTTTCTCGTCAAGAAAGTTGGCAAGGTGATAAAGATGTTTTTTTAGATTGGCCAATTCCATTGAAAAAAATTACTTGTTATTTTCATGATACTGATTATCCATTTAGAAAGTGGATAGGGGAACATTCGGGCGTTGATTTAAGAGCTTCGCAAGGCACGGCTATTCATGCACCAGCTTCTGGCTATATTGCTCGGGCTAAAGACGCTGGTATGGGTTATTCTTATATTATGGTTGTACACAATGATCAAATTTCAACCGTCTATGGCCATGTCAGTAAAATATTTGTAACCGAAGACACTTATGTCACTAAGGGACAAATTATTGGTTTAACTGGTGGTATGCCGGGTACACCTGGCGCAGGTAGTATGTCAACTGGACCACATTTACATTTTGAAGTGCGCTTAAATGGCATTCCGGTTAATCCTTTGGATTATTTGCCATAGTTTTTATACCATCAAGATATAATTTTAAAAGACGGAAGCTTAATCCGTCTTTTTGTATCTTTGTATAGATAAATCAGAAGAGAAGTAGTAATTTTAAAATATACTATGCGTCGCACAATATTTCTTTTACGACACTATATTATACTTAAATATAAACTTTTAAGCCTGCTCGATAACCTTAGCGTGCTGTTTATCTATTAAAATTAAATAAATAATCTCTAAAATACCAACTGTATTCACCAATAATAAAATCACAAACCAAACTTGATGATTATTTCTAGCTGAGCGCCACAAAGCCAAACCTTTCCAGACCATTGACCACATTAAAATCAATAATAAAATTATCAACTGCGCTGGTGTTAAAACTGATAATGTTTCCATATTTTAAAAATTGTTAATTGTTAATTATTATTTATAATAAACTCGATCTCCGAACCGTAAATCAATATATTCTAATTTTAAACGTTCATCTGAATTAATTTTATTGTCTAGAACCAGACTTAGATTTCTTAATTGTAAATTTGGATTCAATTGTGGATCTGTGTAGATTTGCCAACCTTCCGAAACCGCTAGAGTTAAAGTTGTCGGATTGGGTTGATTAATTTGCCAAGAATCTATCTGACAACATATAATCTGTTGATCAAATGATTGACTAAATTCGTAAATGAATTTAATAATTTGAGAATCAATCACAATTTCTTCCATATTAACCGTTTCAAACGTTTGAATTTGATTTTCCGTCTCTACGTTACTTAAATCTTCATTTTGGGGCTCATTTTGGCCCGCCAAGACCCCTGTTTCGTCTAACATGATCTCTACCCCATCTGAATTATTTTCTTCAAGCAGAGGCTCTTCCTTAAGTGGTTCATTAATTTCTGGTTGATAATAAACTTGAGGTAAATTTAAATTAATTTGCGTCATGTCAATTTCTTGAATCACGTGACCATCATTAGAAAATAAATAATATTTACCCTGGCAAATTAAATTAATAGCGGGTTGTTTTTCGTGAATAACTATTTTTAAATGTCGTGAAAAAAATTTCTTACTTATTTTTACTTGATTTATTTCTATTGAACTCGCTATATTTTGAATCAATTTTTTCTTAGATAAAACTAATAAATTTCTTTGTGAAAAAAATAACCAACGAAATTTATAAGTTTGCATTTCAATTAAATGATAAATTTCTTCATCACTAGAATTATATTCAACTTGCTCTGGTCGTTCAATCTGAATTTTTTTAATTTTAAAAATAGGTGAAAAAAATAAAATATAAATTAAAAAAATAATGCCCAAAATAATGCTAATTTGAATAAATTTACGACGACGCAAATGACGCTGTTTTTGAGTTAAACGATCTGAGGCTCGAGCTTCTGGATCTGGCCGACTAACTGGCGATGGCGTATATTTTAATTTTTTAACATATTTAATTGAATGTTTTTTTTTAAACATAAATCCGTGGTAAATTTGGATTAATACGAGTTACAACCTCATAATTAATTGTCCCTATTTTTTTTGCCCAATCATCAGCCGTAATGCGTTTATCGCCTTGTCGGCCAATTAATATCGCCCGCTCCCCTGCTTTTAAATTTTTAATACCGGTTACGTCAACCATAATTAAATTCATACATACGCGACCCAATACTTGACAAAACTTATCTTTTATGATTACTCTATTTTTGTTAGATAAGTGTCGATCAAACCCCTCCCAATAACCAATTGGTAAAATCGCTACTTGGATTGATTTGGCAGTTTTGTAAGTACAACCATAACCGATACGAGTACCTTTTGGAACAGTTTTAATTTGAATAATACGCGTACATAATGACAAAGCTGGCTTTAAATTAAAATTAGGATATTTTTTTTGAACAATTTTTTGGGTTAATTCTGACGGCCACAAACCATACATACCGATTCCTAAGCGCATTAAATCAAAATTACTTTCTGTTTTAACTAAAGCGGCCGCACTGCAAGAAAAATGCTTCAGAGAAATATCTAAATTTAATTTTTCGATTTGTTGAATTAAATTTTTAAATTTATCTAATTGTTGTTGTGTAAATTGCTGATTTTCTTCCGAAGCCGCAAAGTGTGAAAACAAACCTTGAATTTTTAAATTTTTAAATTTAAACGCTTGTTTAATAAAGTCTAAACCATGATCAACTAAAATTCCTAAACGCGTAGTGCCGGTATCTATTTTTAAATGTACCTGGGCTGATTTTTTTAATTCCAGACTAACTTGATTTAAAAATTTTAATTGCTCGACAGAATAAACCACTAAACTAATATTTTGTTGAATAGCTTGTTTAATCAATTTTTTATCTAATTGATAATAGCTCAAAACTAAAACCGGACTTTTAATTCCAGCTTGGCGTAATTCTAAAGCTTCATCTAAATTAACCGTGGCTAACCATTTGGCTCCATATTTAATGGCTAATTTGGCTGTTTCAACCATTCCATGACCATAGGCATTACTTTTAACTACGGCCATAATTTGGGTTGATTTAGATAAGACTTTTTTATATTGTTGAATATTGTGTTTTAGGGCAGATTTAGAAATTTCTACCCAAGTGAAATGTTGGTTTGACATAATAAAAATTTTAATCGTCATTTCTGGCCTGACCAGGAATCTAGGGTTTAAATGAAATAATTGTTTATTGAATATAATTCCTGGATCCCCGCTTTCGCAGGGATGACGATTTTAATATTGACTTGACATGTTTTAAAATAAGCACTAAGATAATACTAATTGATCTTTTTTAACATAAACCCAAGGAAAAAAAATGAAAAAAAATCCCGAACAGAGTGTAGACAAAAAAATCAACGACCTAGTAATTAAACTAGCTCATCTTATGTCTGTGGACGCAGGCAAAGAAAAAATAGCAAAGGCGGAAAAGGCTATTAAAAAACGAGCATACAGACTTTATTATCGGGGACGCAGATCCATTAAGGATCCTCATCCTGCCGTACATGTAGGTTATTATGGAGTACATGGCGATTTAGTTATGATCGACAAAGAAATAGTTGTCCAATATACTTCCTAATCGCTTACGAATTAAAGCCTCAGACTGTTTTAAGCCGGAAGAAATCCCGGCTTTTTTATTTTCTCTTTATTATTTCCATTCCGCCCATATATTTTCGAAGAACTTCGGGGACTTTAATTTCCCCATCAGCGGTCTGATAGTTTTCCATAATGGCAATCAAAATTCGGCCAATGGCCAAAGCTGTCCCGTTTAAAGTATGTACAAATTGCGTATTGCCATCTTCTTTTGATCTAAAACGCACGTTTAAACGTCGAGCTTGAAAATCAGTACAATTGCTGGTCGAATGTGTTTCGCGATATTCATTCTGACCGGGCAACCAAGTTTCAATGTCATATTTATCGGCAGCCGGATCACCCAAATCAGCTGTACACATATGAATAACACGATATGGTAATTTTAATTTTTGCATCAATTTTTCTTCCATGCTTAACAAAAATTTATGTTCGCTTCTGGACTTTTCTGGCGTAGTAAAAGAAAACATTTCAGCTTTATCAAACTGATGAACCCGTAAAATCCCACGCACATCTTTACCATAACTCCCAGCTTCACGACGAAAACACGGTGAAAAACCTAAATAACGTTTGGGTAATGCTTCTTGATCTAAAATTTGATCTAAATGCAACGGTCCCAGGGCCTGTTCTGAAGTACCAATTAAATACAAGTCATCTTTAGTTAAATGAAAAATCTCGTCAGCGCCACGAGTATAATAACCCATAGCTTGCATAATATCTTTTTTAACCATCACTGGCGGAATAATAGGCACAAAACCCTCTGGAATTAAAATTTCTAAAATTAATTGATACAAGGCCATTTCTAAAAGTACAGCTTCGTTTTTCAAATAACTAAATCTAGCGCCAGACACATGACTAGCTTGGATAGTATCAATTAAATCTAAGTCTTCATTTAAGTCTAAATAATCTTTGGGTTTAAAATCAAATTTAGGCATATCGCCTTCATGTTTGATAATCTGATTATCTTTTTCACTCGTACCGATTTTAACATCATCTAGTGGCGAATTTGGAATTAAATCTATTAATTTATCATATTCAGGTTCAATCCAGTCTAATTCTTTTTTATAGCTATTAATTTCTTCAACCAATTTTTTCATTTCAGCTATTTTAATTTCTTTTTCTTCTGAAGTTAATTTAATAATATCTTTAGAAAATTGGTTTTGTTGAGCTTTACGTTGTTCAATCTCTTGAATCACTTCACGTCTTTTTTTATCTAGTTCCAATAAACGATCAATATCAACTTTAACGCGCTTGTTTTGACAAGCTGTTTTAATTTCATCCGGATTTTCTCGGATGTATTTTATGTCTAACATAAAAAATTAATTTAAAATTATAAATAAAATTATAAACCCAAATCTTGATTAATTTTTTGCATGGCTTTTAAGCTAATATCAACAAATTTTTCCAAATCTAAATCTAATAATTCTTTACATTTACCTATAATTTGACGATTAGCGCCAGCCGCAAAACGTGGCTCATTAAAACGTTTAATAACTGAAGAAGTATTTAAATTACCAATTTTTTTATCAGGCAAAACTAGAGCCGAAGCAACAATTAGGCCCGTAATTGGATCGGAACAATATAAAGCCTTAGCCATTAAGCTTTGTGGTTCAATGCCGTGCATCTCATTGTGGGTTTTAACTGCTTGAATAATTTCTGGGTCTATCCCCTGCTCATCTAACATTTCAGCTCCAATCAAACTATGCTGTGCTGGGTTATCTTTGGTTTGCTCATAATCAATGTCATGTAATAAACCAGCTAATGCCCAACTGTCAGAATTTTCATTAAAATATTTAGCTAAATCAAACATCACCGCTTCCACGGCTAAAGAATGTTTAATCAAATTTTGATTAGTTAAATTTTGTTGTAAAAACTGTAAAGCTTCTTGTCTGTTCATATATTTTATTATAGCACATATTCTAAAATTTTTCAAAATGAAAAAGGCCCGGAAGCCGGGCCTTGATATTTAGTGAATTTATTATTCTTCTGAGGGAATAAGGTTTTTATAAAGCTTTTTTCTCGCTGGAACTATTTTTGCAAATTTATCAGCGAACTCATCTGCCGTTGGAGGAGTAAACTCGGGCCCACCGATTGGATCGTGTTCCGATCCTCTTAATATGTCTTTTGTGTCGATTCTTGTTGACTTTTTTGCCATTTCGTCTCCTTGGATTATTATCGTATTTTCGACAATAATTGGTGATGAACCAGCGTATTGTAAATCAACATCAGAAATACAAAGTTGATCAAGGTTATTTACACCAGTTCGTTCTAAAACCTTTTTCAGAGATTCAGGACTTAATCTCAAGTTATAGCGAATACGCTCTTTAATATTCTCTATATCGTCTGGCATTAAACCACATATCTTGCAGTCTAAAATCAACGCAAAGGGATATTTTTGCTTCCCGTCGCCAGAAGTACAGATAAAGTTGATAATCGTTAACACTCTTCCTCCTTAAAATTAAATTGTAATGTTCAATGCTATATCCTAACTCTTGGTTTAATTTTTGTCAAGCTTAAAATGAAAAAGGCCTGGACTGGGCTTTATACAAAACGTCATCCCCAACTTGATTGGGGATCCAGTGTTGATTAGTATAAACTTTGATTTAAATAAATTTTTGTTTATAAAAACAGCACATATTTTAAGATAAAGATAATCGTTCTTAACCCTAGATTCCTGGTCAAGCCAGGAATGACGACTAAAAAAGTTTTATTCTTTTTCAGGTCGCATTGTTGGAAATAAGACAATATCACGCACTGATGGTTGATCAGTTAAATACATAAACAATCTATCAATACCCATACCAAATCCTCCGGTTGGCGGCATACCATGTTCTAAAGCTCGAATAAAATCTTGATCCATCATTTGGGCTTCTTTATCGCCAAGATCGCGCATTTTAACTTGTTGTTCAAAACGTTGTTGTTGATCAATTGGGTCATTCAATTCAGAATAGCCATTACCCACCTCTGCGCCCAAAACTAGAATTTGAAATCTTTGAGTGCGTTGTGGATATTCAGGATCCCTTTTAGCTAAAGGTGAAACTGCCACCGGATGATGATATAAAAAAGTCGGTTGAACTATTTCAGGACGAATATGATGTTTATAAACAGTATCGATTACTCGACCAAGCTGATTTATGTCTTGACCTTGTAATTTTTTAAATTCATCAAAAACCTTTTTATCTTTGGTTTTTAAAAAATTAAATAATTTTTCAGTTGCATCTGGTTTTTCTAAATCAACACCGGTTTTCTTTTTAAAAATCTCAATATAATTAATTTTTTGCCAAGGAGCTTTAAAGTCAATTTGTGTGCCTTGATAATTAAATTTTAATTTACTAAAAGTTTGTTTAATTACTTGAGCGTACATTTTTTGCGTTAATTGCATTAAATCCTGCCAATCGGCATAAGCCCAATAAAATTCCATTAAAGTAAACTCTTGCAAGTGTTGTTGACTCATGCCCTCGTTGCGAAAAACTTTACCAATTTCAAAAACTTTTTCATAGCCACCCACCATTAAGCGCTTTAAATGCAATTCTAATGAAATGCGTAAATATAAATCAATATCTAAAGTATTATGATGGGTAATAAAGGGTTCGGCCTCAGCGCCACCAGGCACAGCCTCTAAAGTTGGCGTTTCAACTTCTAAAAATTTTTGGTCAATTAAAAATTGACGGATATTCTGAATAAATTGACTTTTTTTAATAAACAATTCGCGCACATCTTGATTGATAATTAAATCAACATAACGCTGACGATAACGCAATTCTTGATCTTTTAAGCCATGCCATTTTTCAGGCAACGGTCGTAAGGCTTTTGACAAAAGTTGCCACTTTTTAACCATTAAAGTTGGTTCACCTTGATGAGTAGTAAATAAAGTGCCAGTAACTTGAATAAAATCAGCTATGTCGATAAGTTTAACAAAATTTTTATATTTTTCTGTTCCAATATCTTTTTTAGAAAAAGCTAATTGAAACTGACCACCTAAATCTTCTAAATTTACAAAAGTTAAATTACCATGCTCGCGCTTAGTTTTAATTCGACCAACTAAATTAATTGATTTATTTTTTTTAAACCAAATCTTAAAATTAATTTTAAGCTGATCGATAGAACAAGTTTTTTTTGCCCGAGCCGGATAAAGATCAGCTTGAAATTGTTTCAAATCATCTAATTTTTCTCTTCGAATTTGGTATTCGTTTTTTTCTAATTCTTGAGACATAAAACGTAGTTATTTGATTTTTAAAATTTTAAAACTAACTTCACCGTTGGGAGCTTTAAAAGTACCACTATCTCCGGCCATTCTATCCATCAAAGCTTGTCCCAATGGCGATTGATTAGAAATTTTATTATTAATTGGATCGGCCTCATTTAAACCAACCAAGGTGTAGTCTTTTATACTATCATTAACTTTAGCTGAGACCGTTGATCCTACTCTAACTGTTTTTGAGCCAATATGACTTGAAGCCACTTTAGCCTTACTAATAATATTCTCTAATTCAATAATTCTACCCTCGTTAAAAGCTTGTTCGTCCTTAGCCTGACTATATTCGGCGTTTTCTGATAAATCGCCAAGTTCTTTTGCCTCACTGATGTGTTGAGCAATTTCTTGACGCTTGTTGGTTTTACGATCTTCTAATTCTTCTCTAAATTTTTCTAAAATCTCTTTGGAAACATATAAAGTTTCACTGGAAAATTGTTGATTCGTCATATTGATTAATTATAATTAATTTTTAATAAAACATAAAGTAAAGAATACAATAAATTTAAATTTTAATCAAGCGGTTTATCCACTACTGGTTGGCGATCGAAATAATATTTTAAGAATTCCCTAGCGATGGGTGAAGCATACAAACTGCCATCACCGGCATTTTCAATTAAAACCGTAATAACAATTTCCGGATCATCATAAGGCGCATATCCGGTAAACCACGAATGTGGTAATTTGTCACCACCCACCTGAGCTGTACCGGTTTTACCTGCTGCGCTAATTCCCCAAGCCGAAAAACTGCTGGCGCTACCGTATAAAGTTGTCTCGTGTAGGCCCTGTTGAACTATTTCTAAATTTTTAAAATCAACTAAATTTTGACTTAAAATTATTGGTTGGTGCTGTTGAATTAAATGTGGTTGATAAAGCGTCCCATCGTTAGCAATCGCTGCGGTATAATTAGCTACTTGCAATGGCGTAACCAACACATCACCCTGTCCAATACTCAAATGATAAGTGTCGCCAATATACCACACTTCATTTTTAACTTCTTCCTTCCACTCTTGAGTTGGTAAAAATCCACTTTTTTCATTAGCCAAATCTATGCCCGTAACTTGGGTCAAACCAAATTTTTTTAAATAATAATTTATCTTTTCCAAACCTAAACCTTGAAAATCTTGGTAACCGCCACCAATATAATAAAAAAAGGTATTAACCGATTCAGCGATGGCTTTAGTCACATTTGTTAAGCCATGCCCGCCAGCTTTCCAATCTGGGAAAAACCATTCACTTATCCAAAAACCACCTACGCTTAAAAAACTGGTATTTCGATTAATAATTCCCTCTTCTAAAGCTCCTAAAGCGATTAAAGGTTTAATAACTGAACCAGGTGGATATTCTCCTTGGATAAATCTTTTAAATAATGGCTGATCGGGATTGTTAAAAACCTGTTCAAATTCTGACTGTGAAAAACCGGTCACAAATTTATTATTATCAAAGGTTGGAAAAGAATTTAAGGCTAAAACACTGCCATCACGAGGATCCATAGCTATAACCGCACCCCGAACTAAATTATTTTTATCTAAAATTCCTTGCGTAATTTCAGTTAATCTAAGTTGTAAATCTAAATCCAAGGTTAAATATATATCTTGACCTGATTGAGGCGCACGACTATCAATAACACGTGCAACTTTACCGATAGAATTCACTTCAACCTTTTCGACACCATTTTGACCTTTTAAAAATGGTTCGTAAAAATATTCTAAACCGGTTTTACCAATTAAATCTTGTGAAGTATAATTTTCTTTTTCAAGCTTTTGAATCTCTTCGCTAGAAATTATACCAATATAGCCCAAAACGTGCGCCAAGGCTTGCGGATAAAGATATTCACGCGATTCTTGAGTTACAATGTTAAAACCCGGCAAATTGTTTTCCTGGGTTTTAAAAAGTAAAGCCGTTTGATAATCCAAAGTTTGATCAAAAACAATTGGTTGGTACGAATATTTTGAAACTGTTGCCAATCTATCTTCAATCTTAGATTGAATAATGTGCGTTTGATTGCTAACTTGTTGAATTAAATTATTACGCTCGGTTATGTCTAATGGTAAATCAGCTGGCACAATTTGTAAAAAAAACCTAGGAACATTTTTAACTAAGGGTTGATTATTGCGATCATAAAAAATTCCTCGTGGGCTTAAAATTGTGTGTAGACGAATCCGATTGCCTTCGGCCAGATTTAAATAATAATCGTTTTTTACTATTTGCAAAAAAAATAATCTACTTGCCAAAACAATTATACCCAGAAAAAAAACAATAAAAATCCAAGTAATATTTTTAGAATTAAAACTAAGTTTTAAAAATTTTGCTCGGCTGGCACTGGTAAAATCACCCTCAATTTCATGCTCCTTTAGTTTGCCGACTGAATATTCTTTAAAATTTTTATCCAATTGTGGTATAAAAGGGTTTACTTCCTTCATGTAATTGATCAATTTTATTTTTAAAAATAAAATAAATTAAAATTAAAAAAATACTATTTATTAATATGTGTTGCAAAATTTCTTTTAATATTTGCCAGCTAAAAACAAAACTAGATGTTGTTGACCAAAATAAATTTAATACATAAAAACCTAGCCATAAATATATATAATAAAAAACTATATCAATACATAAAAGCAAAAATAAACTAACCACCTGATTAGCAATAATAATTTTCTGAATTAAAAAAATATTAACTAACCAAATTATACCAAAGTATATCAGTAGAAAACCATCATTCAAAGGTAAAATCAAATCTAATATTAGACCAACTAATAAAAAATAAAACCAAGTGTGTTTAATTTTAATAAAAATTAAAAAAATTAAACCAACTAAAATCAAATTTAAATTTTTAAAATACGGAACTTGATTTAAAAAATTAAGCTGAAATAAAATAATTAATCCAGCTAAAATAAAATAAAAAATAAATTTAAACGATTTTGAAGCTTTATTCTGCATGTGGAATTAAAACTGTTACTAAATTAATATGATCAAAATTAATTAACGGTTCAATTAGAGCAGTTTTAAATATTTTTTGTAAATTAGTTTCTTCAATTTCTTTAACTCGACCTAGAATTAAATCACCTGGCATTCCTGGCTCAAGACCAGAAGTTATAACTAAGTCTCCTTGGTAAATTTCTTGATCTTGTGGAATTAAATCCATTTTTAAATTTTGATTATACATACCCTCAACTAAGCCCGTTGTTTGCTGTTGACTAAGAATTTTAGCGGCTATTTTGCTTTGATTAGCTAAAACTGGCAAAACCCAAGATTGATTTTTTTCAACTTTAAAAATTTTACCAACCAAAAATCCTTCAACCGTATTTTGATTAGTCTGGCGTGGCACGATAACAGCATAATCTTTTTTTAAATTATCCTGCCAACCTCGATCAATAATCCATAAATTTTCTTGGTCAGTATTGTTTAAATAACTCGGACTAGTTTTACTAATTAAATTAGCTAATTTATAATCATAATTTTTTTGATTAAAAAAATCTAAATTTTGACGTAAAATTTGGTTTTCTTCTTTTAATTTTAATAAAGCCACTTGATCTAGCGCTAAATCTTTAATTTCCAATTCTAATTTATTTTGTATTTCAGCAAAGCTTTCGCGATATTGCCACCAACCAATTGAATCGTTAACACGTTGGCTTAGGCCATAAAAAGCTCGACTGAAAGGCTGAGTAATTTTAAATACTATATTTTTAAAACCTGATAAAATTCCAAAAAATAATAAAAAAATAAGCAGAAGTATAACAAACCCCGCCAGTTTAAATTTTGATTGGTTAAACCTTGACATAAGTCAAAATAATTTAAACTTAAAAATTTAAATTTTGTTTTCTTTTGCTTCTTCCTTGGCAGATGGAATCAAAACCTCTTTTAAGGTTTCTAAATTTTCTAAAATAGCTCCCGTGCCACGCACAACTGCCGTTAAAGGATCGTCAATTAAATTTACTTGAATATTAATTTGTTGACTAATATATTGGTCAATGTTTCTTAATAAAGCACCGCCACCACTCAAGAAAAGTCCCCGTTCATAAATATCTGACACTAATTCTGGTGGTGTTACCTCTAAAACGTATTTTATATTATCAACTATAATTCTTAGTGATCGATTAATGGCTTCTAGTACCTGTCCCTCATTTAAAACTATCTCTCGTGGTAAGCCAGTATTTAAATCACGACCCCTAACTTTTAATTCTTTTAACTCTTTTTCTACCACCGCCGAACCAATTTTAATCTTTAATCTTTCAGCCGTTTCTTCGCCTAATAAAATATTTAATTCGTCTTGGGCATACTGAACAATATCTTTGTTCAATTCTTGACCAGCGACATCAATACTTTTTTGACTAACAATACTTCCCAAAGAAATCACCGCAATTTTAGTTGTGCCACCCCCTAAGTCAACAATCATATAGCCGGTCGGCTGTTCAATTGGTAAATGAGCGCCAACCGCTGCTGCCAAAGGCTCTTCGACCAAATAAACACGTTGAGCTCCGGCCTGCAAAATAGCATCTTCAACTGCCTTTTTTTCAACCTCCGTCACGTCTAATGGTAAACCCGTTACAATGCGTGGGTGAGGTAAAAATAAATTTTTAGTTTGATGAACTTTATCAATAAAATAATGAATCATTTTTTCAGTAGCCTCAAAATCAGAAATTACTCCACGTTCTAACGGTCGAGTCGCTAAAATATGTTCTGGCGTCTTCCCTAACATTTTTTTAGCTTCATCGCCAATTGCTAAAATTTGATCTGATTTAGTATTAATTGCCACGACTGATGGCTCATTAATTACAATTCCTTTATCTCTGACATAAACTAAAGTATTAACTGTTCCCATATCAATCCCCATGTCGTGTGCTCGAATAAAATGACCCAATAACTTTTTAAACATATTATTTATTAATAATTTTAATTATATCTTGAGCTTTAATTAATTTAATATCCTGACTGGTTCGCTGTTTAATTTCAACCTTATCTCCCGTCTTATCGCTTACGACCAATCGCCACGGTAAACCGATTAAATCAGCATCTTTAAGTTTTGTACCTGGTGAAACCTCGCGATCATCATATAATACTTCAATATGCCGTTTTTGTAAAGTTTCATAAATTTTATCGGTTAATTTCTGTTGACTAGCTAAATTTAATAAATGAACTTGATAAGGTGTAATTTCTTGTGGCCAAATTATTCCATTAGTGTCATGATGAATTTCTACCACGGCTCCCATAATTCTCGATGGTCCCATACCATAACAACCCATTAAAACTGGTTGAAGCTGGCCATTTTCGTCAGTATAATTTAAATCAAAAGCTTGAGAAAATTTAGTACCTAATTTAAAAATATTTCCCACCTCAATGGCTGTTTTTTCTTCTAATTCTAGGTTGCCACATTCCGGACATTTTTTACCTTCAGATTTAATTAGTTCTTTATTTAAAGCGTTGTGACATTTATTACAAAGATAGATTATATCTTCTCCAGTTTTAGCCAAAGATTGAAATTCGTGCGAATATTTTGAAAAAACACCACCAGACGCATAAGTTAAATAAGTCATCTCGCCCAAACCAACTCGTTTAAAAATTTTAAAATAAGCTTGTTTAACTTTTTCGTAATATTCATCTAAATTCTTTTCATCTAGATGAAAAGAGTATAAGTCTTTCATACTAAATTCTCGACCGCGCAATAAACCCGATTTAGCGCGTGGTTCATTACGATATTTGTCTTGAATTTGATAAACATAAACTGGTAAATCTTTATATGACTGAACAAAATTTTTAACTAAAGGTGTAACCACTTCCTCATGAGTTGCACCTAAAACATAATCCTTATCACCAATACCTTTTAATTTAAACAAAGCATCAAAATTGTCATAGCGTTGAGTTTGTTGCCAAATTTCTTTTGGGGTTAAAGCGGGCATTAAAATTTCTTGTCCACCAATAGCGTCCATTTCATCTCTAATAATATTTTTAATTTTATTTAAAACTTTCAAACCTAAAGGTAAATATGAATAAACCCCAGCCATGGTTTTATCAATAAAGCCAGCTCTAATTAAAAGCTGGGAATTAACACTGATTTCATCTCGAGGTATGGTTTTAGTTGTTTTGGTAAATAATTTTGATTGTAACATAATTTTAAGCTTTCAAATTTAAAAATATTTTTAAACGCTCACCTTCTTGTTTTACCGTCTCATCATCATATTCCCCACTATGTGCCGTCTGCCTTCCGTAACTTACACTTTTTTGATCTAAGTGTAAATTTAAAATTAATTCGCCCTGGGGATTATTTTCAATATAAATATGAAATCTTGGATAATGATAATTACCCAACGGACGCACATAACTCAATTTATTATTCATTCTATCATGAATTAGATGATAACTACAAGAGCGCATTAAGTCCATGATCTCTTTGGAAGATGCGTCAATTTTAAAGGGTAGGTTGATCTTCATAAATTTTATTAAAATATATATTTAACTATATCGCGATAAGTTATCAAAACCATCAAAAGAATTAATAAAATAAAACCGATACTATGGATTAAATTTTCTATCCTTTGATCAACCGGCTTGCCACGTAATTTTTCAATAACTAAAAATAAGACTCGTCCCCCATCTAAGGCTGGAAAGGGCAAAAAATTAATAATTGCCAAATTTAACGACAAGATGGCTACAAAATTTAAAACATACATCCAACCTAAATCTACCAGTTGACCAGTCCAAACCGCTACTCCAATTGGCCCGGCCACACCCTCTGGCACACCAGCACCTAAAATTAAATTTTTAATTATCGTAAACAAGGCTACAACAATATACCACAACAAACTGATAGTTGTGGTTATACCTAATAAAATAGCTCTATACCATGGATATGAGACAATGCCAGTTTCCGATAAACTTACTCCAATTTTAGCTGAGGTCTGATCGTCGTTTTTAATTGGTACGATGTCTTGATTAATTTTATCTTGACCTCTTTGTAAAGTTAAATTAATATTTTGAGACTGATGTTGATCAACGTATTGCTGAATTTCTGAAATATTTTTAAATTCTTGATCATCAATCGCAATTAAAATATCTCCCATTTTAATCCCCCGTTCATCAGCTGGCGAATCAGCCAAAACTTCAATAATTTGAATGTGTCTATTTTTTATTCTAGCGCTGTTGGGCAAGTCACCATCTAAAGACTGGGGTAAACCAACCGAAAAACCAACCGAAAAAATTATAAAAGCTAAAATTACGTTCATTAAAACGCCAGCTGATAAAATTAAAGTTCGACGCCAAATTTTTTGATAACTAAAACTGTCTTTATCTTGATTTGATTCACCATTTTCACCCTTAATTTTAACAAAACCGCCAAGCAGAATCCAATTTAAAGAATAAATTGTGTCATCAGAATAAATATCTTTGTTGCCCAAAAAAAATTTTCGTTTATCTCCAACCTTCCGCCAACCACAGATGCGTGGCGGAAAACCAAAACCAAATTCCTCAGCTTTAACTCCAAATTTTTTAGCAGTTAAAAAATGGCCCAATTCGTGCACAAAAACGATTAAGCCTAAAACTAAAACAAAAACTAAAATAGTTGTTAGCATATTTTATTATTTTTTAATCAATGATTAAATTTAAACTGTAATAATCTCTTTTTCTTTATTTTCGCCAATCTCTTTAATTTTATCATTATATTCGCCGGTAAATTTATCCAATTCCTCAAATAAACGATATTTATCATCTTCGGTTAATTCTTTATCTCTAAACTTTTGCATAATTTCATCTCTAACCTCATCTCGCAAATTTCTAACTGCAATTTTGGCCTGTTCCAAACGTTGATGTAAAACTTTGGTTAATTGTTGTCGACGTTCCTCGGTTAAAGCTGGTAAATTAATTCGAATCAGTTCTCCGTCCACATTCACGCTCATTTCAATTGGTGAATCAATTAAAGCTTTTTCAACATTTTTTAAAATACTCTTATCCCAAATTTGAATAACTAACGATCTCGCATCACTCACCGTAATACTCCCTAATTGCTGTAAAGGTGTTTGAGTGCCATAAGATTCAATTTTTACATTTTCAACTAAACTCGGTTGAGCTCGACCAATGTGTAATTCCTTCAATTCGGTTTTTAAATGTTCAATAATTTGGTCAAATTTGGCATTGTGTTGTTCAATGATTTGATTCATAAAATTTAATTTAAAAAATTAATAATTAAATAATTAAATTGCTAATTACAAGCCCGACCGAAATAAGCCACCCTTTTTTTCTTCAAATTTAGTCACACCCATATAAATAATTTGACCATCATCTAGGTCTACTTTTAAACTGGTGGGTGTTCTGGAAGTTGGTAAATTTTGAGTAATCCAAGTGCCTCCTCGATCAGTGGTTTTATAAATATTATTTTTAGTTCCGTAATAAATATAATTATCATTTTGCGGATTTACAGCTAAAGAATAAAAAACCATACTATTGGGTGCTGACAATAAATTAAAGGCTTGCCAAGTCTGTCCCCCATCTAAACTTTCGACCAAACCATAGTTAGTTGCCATTAAAATAGCATCGCGATGAGCATAATTTAACATAATCTGATAAATAGTTGTAATACCCTTATATTCCTTTTTAACTTCGCTATTAATAATATCCTGCCAATTGGCACCTAAATCAGTCGTTTTAAAAACACCCTTATCTTGTGTCACTATATAAATAATGCGTGTATCATTTTTATTAATCAATATTTTATTAATGGGATTGTCAAATTTTTCGACCACGTCCCAACTGTCACCATTGTCTAAACTACGAATTAATGTCCCGTCTGATCGACCAGCATAAACTTTACGTGCATCATAGCTGTCTATGGCCAAACTATTAATTCCTGCGCCAGTTGCCTCAGTATAAATATTTTGCCATTGATTCCCTGCGTCCCAAGTTTTATAAATTAAATTACCAACCGCTAAATACAAAATATTGCGATCACTCGGGTGAGTAGCTAAAGAACTAATATTACCAGCTGGATGAATTTTAGTCCATTTTTCAGCTCCATCATACGAGACATGCAAACCTTGGTTGGTAATAATATATAAAATTTGACTTTCTTGTGGATCAAAAATAATTTCTTTGATATTGGCTAAATCAATGGTGCGTACTTCGGTTTTTTTTGATAAAAATTTTTTAATTTCAATTTGCTCAATGAAATTTTTTTGTTGCCAGCTTTCAACGCCAATGGCCCCATCGACAGCCTTAAAAATACCACCATTGGGTGCGTCTTTTTGAGTTTTAATTGTAATACATCCAGACAAAGGTAAGATTAAAATTAAAATTGTTATAAGAAATAAAATTTTCTTAGACATAAATTTATATTGAAAGAATTAAATTTTCTAAAACCAATTTAGGATTTAAATTGCGCTTTAAATACATGCCCGTCTGTTGTATATTATATAAAAATTTGGTTAATTGTTGAAGTGTGTAATCTGAAGTAACTTGGCGTAATTGATTTTCAAATTCTAGATAAGTTATCGCCTGACTTAAATTTTTTTTAATTAAAATTAGATCCCTAACAATCAAACTCCACATCATCAAATCTTCTTGCCATGAATTTTGAGATTCAATAAAAGTTTTTTGTTCGCCAGCCAGTTGCTGAATATATTTAAAACGCTGATTTAAATTTTGATTAACTAAAATTTGATTTACAAATTCCTTCGCTCGTTTAGTATGTTCAAGCCAACTATCGGTTTGCTGAATAAAATTCATCGCTATGCCTGGCCGACCCAGACTCAAAGCTACAATTTTTTCAATATCTAATTTATTTAATTTAGAATTATCTTTTAAAAATTGACTAATAGTCTGACGGCTAACTGTTTTAAAATTTAAAGTTTGGCAACGTGAAATAACTGTACTAGGAATCAACTTGATTTGATCGGCAATTAAAATAATAATCGTGTGCCAACTAGGCTCTTCCAATGTTTTTAATAAGGCGTTACTGGCTTCGGTAGTCATTAATTCTGCTTGCTGAATAACGGCTATTTTATAAGAGTTTAAAAACGATTCTAATCTTAATTTTTGGCGTAATTCCCGAATTTGTTCAATGGTAATGTTTTTTTTATCTTCATTTCGAGTCAACCAAATAATGTCTGGATGGATATTTTTTTGAATTTGTTGGCACAAAACGCATTGTTGACAAGGCCGTTGTTCGGCTGAACAAAAAATAGATTGAATAAAATATTTTGCCACAGCAGTTTTACCTAAATGTTGTGAACCATAAAATAAATAAGCATTCATTAAATTATCTTGTTGAATACTGTGTTGTAAAAAATTGACTATATTTTGATGGCCACAAATTGGCCAATTAAATTTAATCTGCGACATATTGAATATATTTTAGCATAAATTTAGTTGTTAGACAAACTAAAAACCACGTAATATATATTAAATAAAAAAACCACCAACAAAAATTGATGAGTTTAAAAAATATAATTTTATTTTACTTCTTTTTGTGGCGCGCTCTTTCAATAGCAGTTAGCATTTTTTTTCTTAAACGAATATTTTTAGGCGTCACTTCTAAATATTCATCTTCTCCAACAATACTTAGCCCACGTTCTAATGAGATTTCAAGTGGATTAACTAATTTTATGGCATCATCAGCACCGGAAGCACGCATATTAGTTAAAGCTTTACCCTTGATTGGATTAACAACCATATCATTTCCCTTGGCAACATTTCCGATTACCATACCCTCATAAACTTCAACATTTGGTCCGATATATAAGGAACCTCTTTCTTGTAAATTAGCTAAAGAATAGGCTGAGGATTTGCCTAAAAATCCAGAAATCATTGAACCTAGCTCATTTTTTTCTATTTCTCCGACAAAGGGTTTAAAATCTAAAAAATGAGTACATAAAATTCCTTCACCACGCGTATCAACCACAAATTCATTGCGATAACCAAGTAAACCGCGCGTTGGAATTTCAAAAATTAAACGACTTTGATTATGATGATTTTTTATATTAATTAATTGACCTCGTCTTTTAGAAATTTTTTCAATTACGACACCTGAATTTTTTTCTGGCACATCAATGGTTAATTCCTCGAATGGTTCAAGATCCAGACCATTTTCTTTTTTAATGATAACTTTTGGTTGTGAAACTTGGAGTTCATAACCTTCACGTCGCAAATTCTCAAGTAAAATAGCGATATGTAATTCTCCTCGACCGCAAACATTATAATAAGCTGTTTCTGAAAAATCTACTTTAAGACCAACATTCACCTCAAGTTCTTTTTCTAAACGCTCTTTCAATTGTCGACTGGTTACAAATTTTCCTTCTCGGCCAGCAAAGGGCGAATTGTTAACTAAAAAATTTAAAGAAATTGTCGGCTCGTCTATTTTAATATCCGGCAGAGGAATTTGAGATTCATTTTCAACCAGAGTTTCACCGATATTAATATTTGGAAATCCAGCAATCATTACAATATCACCAGCCACAGCTTCTTCGACTTCTTTTCTTTCCAAGCCATGAAAAGTAAAAAGCTTGGTTATTTTACCACTCCGATTATTTTTTTCTGAATTAATTATTTTTATTGTTTGACCATTTTTAACTTTTCCAGAATAAATTCGACAAATAGCACATCGGCCTAAAAAATTATCATAAGCTAAATTAAAAGGTTGAGCGCTAAATAACTCATCAACCATCTTAGCTGGAACCGGCACAACTTTATCTAAAATTAAATCTAAAAGTGGGTTTAAATCAGTTGATTCATCTGCTAAATTCAATTTAGCTATGCCTAGTTTTGAAGTGGCAAAAATAACCGGAAAATCTAACTGTTCATCGCTAGCTCCCAAATCTAAAAATAATTCAAAAACCATCTCTCTAACTTCTTCTGGTCGAGCGTCAGGCTTATCAATTTTATTAATAACGACAATTGGTTTTAATCCAAGTTCTAATGATTTTTTTAAAACAAACTTAGTTTGAGGCATGGGACCCTCTTGAGCATCCACCAAAAGAAGGACGCAGTCAATTGAACGCAAAATTCGTTCAACTTCAGAGCTGAAATCAGCGTGGCCAGGCGTATCAACGATGTTTATTTTAGTTCCATTATAAAAAACCGATGTATTTTTAGAATAAATCGTAATGCCCCTTTCTTTTTCCATGTCATTGCTATCCATCGTCACTGACCCATCTGTCATGCCAGTTTGCTTCATTAAAGCATCAGTTAAGGTTGTTTTACCATGATCAACATGTGCGATGATAGCAATATTTCTAATTTCCATAATTTAATTATTATTTAAAAAAATTACGAATTCACGTAATTTCTTAATAAAGAATATATACGAATTTTTAATTATACTTTAAATTATTTTTCTTGTCAAGATAATAAAAAGCCGCCGACAAAACTGTCGACGGCGTTATACCGAAAGAAAGCTTTAAGCTTCTTCGAGTCCCATTTCTGCGATTGCATTTTCGAAGCGCAGACGACCCTCAGAGTCTTTGTTGGGAAAAGTGTTGCGCCACATCTGAATAATCAGATCCATGGCAGATTGCTCTCTTTGTTCCTTCGTGTCCTGATTGTAATACACCCCTACAACGAGCTTGATACCCAAATTGAGCATCCTGTATTCATAGTTGGTGTATACTAACATGCGAAGGATAAATTCGATATCCTCCATGCCGCCCTTGTCATCACACAAGTTGTTGAATAGACCGAGAAGTTTTTTAAACACCTCAAATCTAATCACCATCCCAGTGTTACGGGGGTGACGGTATGATCTCCCGAGACTAACCTGATTGCCCTGACAGTAACCGACAAAAGAACTACCTACTACGCCGACGCGTTGACTGTCAGTCAAAACGTCCAACATAGTAACCAGGTGTTTCTTGGTGATCTTGGTTTCTACCGACAGATTCAGCACGAACTCGACAGTGGATCTCTCAGAGAGATTTTCCATTTGAATCTTGTAGATCGCCGCATTAAGCGCATTACACCAGGTATATCCATCTTCCATCTCGAAGACTTCCAACCTAGGATCGTTCTTATATTTTTTGAGCCAACCCTTGGTTGACCCCTTATCCTCGGTATTCTTAACCACCACGTAGATCTTTCCCACACCCATATTCAACAGATTTCGAATTTGCTGCGTAACATGAGAGTTTTTGTAACTACGCACAACTACTGCTGTGTGTTTGAGTTTACCTTCTCCGAGCATGAAATACCTCCTTGTTCCTCCTGGGAACAATTTTAAATGAAACATTTTGTTCCTGAAATTACCCTCCTAGGATAATCCAGGCATTAAACGAACTATCTATATGTTATCATAAATTATTTTTCTTGTCAAGGGGATAAGGTAATGTGTACACACATATTGCACTTTTTGCTAAACTAGGGGCATGTCTAAAACTATGCCCAAATCAACAATCGAAGAAAAACTTCGTTGGATTAAACCAATCCTTGATGGTAAAATTACCATTAAAAATATGGTTCAAGTTTGTCCCTTCTGTGAAAGGACTCTTAAGTATTGGTTAGCTAACTTTAAACAGTCTGGTTTAGCTGGTCTAGTCAACAAGTCAACTCGCCCTAAAAGCCATCCCCAAGAGACGTCTATTCGAATCAAAGAACAAGTTATTGAGTTAAGACAAGAAACAGGTCTGTGCGCTCAAAAATTAGCCTGGCGCTTAAATAAACAAGGGATTCATCTTCATCATCGCACTATTGGTAAAATCATCAAAACAGAGGGTTTAACACGTAAATATCGTGTGCGTAAAGTTAAATACAAGTATGTTAAAGCACAACTACAACCAGGTGACTTAGTTGAGATAGACGTTAAATATGTGCCTCAATTACTAGGTTCTAGGCGTTTTTACCAGTTTACAGCTATTGACTGTGCTACACGTTGGCGCTATATTAAAATCTATGAAGCCCAAGGCAATCATTTAAGTCTAGATTTTTTTAATCAAGTTATTCAAAACTTCCCTCATAAAATCTTAGCTATCAAGACTGACAATGCTTCGATCTTCACTAATCGTTATACGGGCTATATTAAAAGTATCCATCCACTTAATCCACGCCTACACATACTTGATTTAGAATGTCAAAGATTAAACATACAACATTATCTGATTGATCCTGGTAAGCCTGCTCAAAATGGACACGTAGAGCGTAGTCATCGTACCGATCAAGAACAATTCTATAACCAGGTTAAATTTAATAGTTTTGAAGAATTAAAATACAAGATTAAACTTTGGAATATGTATTACAATGATTTAGAACATTGTGCCTTAAACGGTCTAACTCCTAATCAAGCCCTTGGTTTGAGGGTGCAAAATGTATGTGTCTAAAACAATAAAAAACCGCCATTGTAGCGGTTTTTAAGAAAACTATAAGAACGTTGGTAGAAATTGATCAAAGGCCATTCCTAAAAAAATAAATTCTACCAGCAAGGTCATGAAAATGAAAAATTTTTTGATTCTAGAGTTGAGAGTCTTATCGCTACTTACCGAAGCTATCATTATAATTATAGCGGTAATTGTTCCCAAAAAAACTATTATACTCGCAATTGGATTAACAAAGCCGATAAAAATACCGACAACAATTGTTACGACACCATCGGCTGCCCCAATTTCAACTTCAGAATTAGCTAATATGAGTAGAGAAAAAAAGAATATTACCCCCATTGAAATCTCATAACTAAGTTTAAAAACTAATCTGGTTATTAAATACAGTATAACAGTTAGAATAACGGCCACCAATTCGCTTACGAAATATTTTTTCATTATGCCTTCTCTCCTTATTTTTTTATTGTATTCTATAAAGAACTTTTTATATTATTTAATATTGTTATAAACCTATCACATAATTAATCTCTTGTCAACACATCCAAAACTCTTTGCGCACATTCCTGCCAAGAAAACTTTTTAATTTGCTGAAAACCTTTTTTAATTAATTCTTGACGCAAATTCTCATCTGTATCAATTTGATACATTTTTTGAGCCAAATCATTATAATTTTCTGGATCAACACACAAAGCAGCATCTGCGACCACCTCTGGTAATGAAGCTGCTCGAGAAGTTATCACTGGTACGCCACACGACATGGCTTCTAAAACTGGAATGCCAAAACCTTCGTATAAAGATGGAAAAATAAAAGCTCGACAACCGTTCATTAAATAGTTTAAATCTCTTCTGTCAAGCCAACCTAAAGTTAAAATGTCTTTTTTAAATTTTGATTTCTCAATAGCTTGTAAAATTTGATCTGCGCCAGCTCCCCTATTGCCAACTAAAATTAATTTAAAATTTTGGGCTGATTCAAATTTATTTTTAAAAATTTCAAAAGACTTAATTAAGCCTAAAATATTTTTTTTATATTCCAAGCGTGCGATATTTAAAAAATAAGGTTGAGTGATGCTATATTTTTCTAAAATTAGTTGAATTAAGTTTTTATCTTGAACAGATTGATAATTGCCCGCATCAAAGCCATTGTAAATAACTTGGATTTTGTCTGGCTTAATTTTATAAAATTTAACGATTTCTTGTTTGGAAAATTGGGAGACTGTAATTATTTTTTTAGCATGCTTTTTGATAAATTTTAAAGTCCAGTTGTGATACAATTTATCTTTCCAGTTATATAATTTTGGAAAACGCGCAAAACCCACATCGTGAATAGTCACGATTGAATTTTTCGGATGTAAAATTGGAATAGTGTGAGCTGGAATAAATAAAACATCTGGTTTGTATTTGCTAAATTTCATAGCCCAAGATAATCTAATTTGCGTCCATAAATACCGTGGTGGCCAATTTAAAACTACCTCTTGAAAATTAGCCGGGCAATCGCCTAGTTCGCCTTTTAATTTTTTGTTGGTATATAAAAAATATTGATTGTGTGAATCAATTTTTTTTAAATTTTGGATTAAATGATAAGCATACCATTCGACTCCGGTTTTATGTTTTTTATTGGCGCGTGAAGCGTCGATACCGATAAACATAAACTTATTTTAAAAATTAAACTTATTTGATAAAACAAACATTGAAACATCCTCGTCGCGCCCCACCTTTCGTGATGGGCGGGGTCGATGCCAATCAGCATAAACTTATTTTTTGGATTTATCCAATCCCATGGCAAATTTAAATTCAGTCCCAATTAAATATCCTTCTAAATCATCTATTCTCTTTTGATTTTCTTTTCTGGCCTTTTTAGATGACAAAACTAAAGCTTCTTCTTGTAGATTAGTTAATAAAAACCTAGCTGGCATTATAATGCCCATATCTATAGATTCTTTAATCATAGGATCTAAAATCTCTATTGGAATATCTCTCCAATATAATTTAACATAATCTCCCAACTTACGATCTACAAACAATCTGTCCTCTAAACTAATAAAATTTGGATTATATTTATCTCGTGCCACCACATCATTTTTAAATTCATCCCAAGCCCGCTGTAAAATTTCTAAAGATTTTTCTATCCCCTCAGGATCTTTTTTCTCGGAAAATAAAACCGCTTGAGCCATTTCTTGATCAGCATAATACATAATTAAATCATATTTAGAAATTACCATTTCATTATATACATCTGTCGAATCAACGTAAAATTCTTTAAAAGCGTCCAAAACATCAATTTGTTCATTAAAATTAAACAATTCAACCGTACCAAAAGTAGTGCCCAAAAAATTTTCTCTTTTACCCCCATGGTCTTCATCTCCCGCCTCCAAATTATCGTTAAAATTCCCCAAATTATCGTCAAAGGTTGTATCTAAAAATGACATTTTAATCGTGGTTGATTTATCATCTTGATGTAATTCAAAAACCACATTATACGCATGCATTATGTTAAAATTCGGCACCTCTTTAACTAAAATATTTTCTAAATATGACGATTTGGATATTTCTTTTATTTCATCAAAAATTAATTTATATAAAACAGCATAATGCCGACAAACACCCTTTTTATTTTTAATTAACATTTGATCTAAGGGCATTTCACTTATCTCTTGATCAATACTATCCGAATAAACTACAGCATCAAGCCAATTTGCTCCGTATTCGTATTCTAAATTATCTTCCGTGATTTTAGCTGTGAGTAAAATTAATTCTTGAGGTGTAATTTTGTCGAGCTCAAAACCTAATTCCTCTGATTTTAAAATTGCTTGCTCTGAAACAAAATCATTAAAACTTTGGCGATCTTTAATTTCATAATTAACACCAGACATCTCTACGGCTGTAGTGTCTATTTTTTCAAAAACCGGTGATTGAAATTTATGACTCGTTGTGTCAATTCCAATTTCATTTAATGGAACTAATTTCAAACAATATCCCTCTTTGACTTCTTTATTTTTTTCATCTTCATCATCAATAAACAATTCCCAAATATTTTTTTCATTATCAATATTAAATTTAGCTTTAGCTAGGGTTGCTTCTGGACTAGCTGTTGCCAAACAAATCATACCGTAAAGCACAAAAGTCCTAGCTTTAGCCGAGGACTTCTTTAAAATTTCTTTAGCTTTTTCTTTGAGTTTTTCAAAATTTTTTAACCAAAAAGATTCTGGTTCTTTTAATTTTTCTTCCGTATTAATTAATTTATCAGCTTGATTTATTCTATCATTTTCAATATCAGGTTGTGATTTGTAGTCAGGTGATCCTTCCATATTTATTTATTAGATAACAAACTTCTCTTGTATGAATCCAAATTATCTAAGGCTAAACCAATTCCTCGAATGACACATAAAATCGGTTCATCCGCAATATAAACTGGAATATTTAAAGCCTGAGAAAATAATTTATCTAATTTGCGTAGCTGTGATGAACCACCAGCTAAAACAATACCCTTATCCATCACGTCAGCCGAAAGTTCTGGAGGCGTATCCCGTAGAACCATTTTGATAGCAGAAATAATGTTTTCTAATTCTATTTGAATAGCTTCAGTTACATCATTAGAAGTAATTGTCACTGTATACGGCAAACCCGTAATAGTATTGCGACCCCTGACTCGCATTTTTAATTTATTTTCTAAGAAAAGAGCTGAACCAATATTAATTTTAACTTGTTCAGCGGTCGCTTCGCCAATATCTAAATTATAGCGACGACGCACGTGTTCTAAAATAGCCATATCAAATTTATTACCAGCGACTCGAATTGAGCTGCTAGCTACAATACCGCCCAAAGAAATAACAGCAATTTCGCAAGTTCCACCACCCATATTTACAATCATATGTCCTGAAGCTGATCCAATTGGAATAGAAGCCCCAATGGCTGCCGCAATTGGTTCTTTAATAATATAAGCCGCTTTAGCCCCCGCCGCCATGGCCGCATCAATCACCGCCCGTTTTTCAGTTGAAGTCGCACCGCCGGGTGTACAGACCATCACTTCGGGACGAAAAAAACGAAAACCGGTTAAAGTTTTATTAATAAAATATTTTAACATAGCTTCAGTGGCTCGATAATCGGCGATTACTCCATCTTTCATGGGTTGAGAAGCAATAATTGAATCTGGTGTGCGACCCAACATGTCTTTAGCTTCTTCGCCTACGGCTAATATTTTTTTATCAATTTTAGAAATAGCAATGACCGATGGTTCGTTAATTGCCACCCCACGTTTGGGAATATGGACCAAAGTGTTAGTTGTCCCCAAATCAATACCTATTTTTTTACTAAACATAAGTTTAATTTTTATAGTCTTGTATTATAGCAAATTTAAAAATTTATTTCAATCGCCAAATCTTGTTTTAAATTATTTTCAATTTTAACTTGTTGTTGATTGATTTGCTGAATATACACATCTGTAGCCTTAGTTTGACTAATTTTTTTATTAAATTTTAAATCAACATTTAGACTTACATTTTGCATACCCGATTGTTTTTGAATATATAAATTATAATCTTTAAATTGACTAATTTCTTTTGGTAAACGATATGTAAATCCGATTTCTTTTTCTTGACCCAAGGGAACCATAATTAAACCAGCTAAAACGGTTTTATTATTTTCTGTATATATTAAAGGCTCAGCTGAGGCTGGCGTACCTTCATTTTTTATAAAACCATAACTGTCAATTAATCCTATATCTTTGGGTAAATAAATTCTAACATAATTTCGATAATCATCGGTTTGCCAATCCTCATTTTGACCCAAATTAGTATAATGAATTTTTAGTTGCACTATCAAATCATCTTCATCGGGATAAACTTGATAATTTATTTGACGTTGAATTAAACGATCGGTTTTTAAACTACGTAAATTAGTATCCACCAACATCAAATAATCTCCCGCCAAATTTTTTATTTCGCCCGTACAATTATGTTGTTCAAAATAATTTTGTAAATTTTGATCCGTAAAATAAAAAGTTAAATTACGTTGATTGATATTATTCTGTGTAATATTAACTAGCGTTAAATATTTTTCCAAAGGTAAACTTAAAATTTGTTTAAAAATAAAAGCGTATAAATCATTTAAAATTTCCTTACGCTCAGCCTGCGGAATGCCCTTTTCATAATATGTCATCTCAACCTCTTCTTGTAAAAGTTGAACAAAATTATCACTACTGAATTCTATATTATTGATTTTAATCGGACCAATTAATTCCACTAGATTAACTACAAATTCTGGATTAATCGCTATCACCCCATCAATTTGCTGTAGGTCTAAATTAGCTACTTGTCTTTCGAGTTGATAAAAATGAATTATATTTTGAGCTGAGGTGGGAAAATCTGGCCACCAATTGGCATCTCGTAAATACCAATCACACCAATGCGCGTGCTGACACAAAGGCTCTGGGGATGATTGATTTAAATCACCCTCAACTAATTTATCGAGATTATAGACGTCATCTATTTTCAATTCTTTGATTTCTGCATTTTGTAATTTTAAAATTCCATAACTACCGATAAAACCGCCCGTTGGTCTTAATTCATTATTATTTTGTAAAATTATTAAATAATTTTTTTCTTGAGGATAACCCAAGGCTTGTGGCGCAATATTTAAAAAATCAACTATTTGACCAACTAATTTATAGGTTGATTTCAAATCTTTAACATACACATCAATTAATTCTTCAGCTTGTTTAAAGGTTGAATAATCATCAATTATTTGAATTAATTCTTGAGAAACATTAATTTTTTCAGTTGCTAAAATTAATTGTGTATGATTCGCTTCTAAATAATTTAAAATTGTTAAACGTTGATCTTGCAAAACATTTTCTAATGATTGGGCTTGACTAATAATTTGCAATAAATTATCTGCTATCGGTAAAATTATTTTTAAAGTTTGTGTCGTGTTTTGCCCTAACATTAAAAAATTTTCAATTAAAAAAACCTGTCGCCTAACCATCGGCAATTTATCTAAAATTAATAATCTATCTAGCGCCGACAATTGTTGATTTAAAATGTAATCAGCCTGATCGATGTTTTGATTAATAACTTGATAATCCTGACGCATTAAATCATTTTGCACGGTGACAATTAAATCTTTAGCTTGTAAACTGTTTTGAATAACATTTTTAATTAAAAATAAATCTTTAATACTAAAACCAATTAAAATTAAAATTAAACAGAAAAAAATCGTTAAGCCAATTTTAACTTTGCGCCAGCGTGGCCGGTTAATTTGTTGGTCTAAAAAATTAGTTGCTTGTTGCTGAAAGGTATAATAATCCATAAAAAATTATTTATGAAGCCAATATTTTAAAAAATATTTTAACCAAGAAGCAATGTGTATGCGCGTGCCACGACTAAATAAAATACTTTTAATACCTGTCATTTCAGCTGAAGGACGGCCATGATAATGAATAACCTCAACGTCAGCCAAATAATAAACTGGCCAATTCTTTTCTTTAAAACGCCGACACCAATCCACGTCTTCAAAATACATAAAAAATCTTTCGTCCATACCACCAACCTCTTCCATAGCCTGATGGCGCACAAACATACCCGTACCCAAAACCCAATCAACTTCTCGAGTATCACGATGATCCCATTCATGCATTAAAAAATGATCAATTTTTTGACTCGCTCGTTTTAATTTACCTAATTTGGTTCGACGATAAATTGGTACCCAAAAGTTAGGGAAACGACAAGCTGAATATTGAATACTTCGGTCGGGATTAATTAATTTCGGTCCAACCAAACCAACTCGTGGATGTGCCTCCATAAAATTAAACAAACGCTCAATAACTTTTTTTTCTAAAAACAGAGTATCAGGATTTAAAACAAAATAATATTTAGCTGGAAATTTTTTCAAACCAAGGTTAACGGCTCGAGCGTAGCCTAAATTATTTTTTAAAAAAATCCTCTCAGTCCGAGGAAATTCTTGAATTAACATTTGTTCGCTATCATCTTGAGAATCATTATCAATCACGACTACACTGTAATTTAAAGTTGTATTTTCCAAATCACTAAAAATAGACTTTAAACAATTTTTCAATAAGCCTTTTGATTTATAATTTACTATGATTATAGCTACATCTTTATACATACCATTGTCTTATTTCTTTAGATTCAACTTTTTTATTTTTTAAAATATAGTGCCGCTTATTTAACATTAAACGCCAATATTTTTTAATTTCTTTAAAGCTTTTTAAGGTTTGTTTTTCAAATAGAATTAAATAAATAAACTTTTTAAATTCGTACCAAAAGATATGCGGTAAATGAACAAATATATTGTTCAGCGTTTCGTTTTTAATTAAAACATACCAGTGATTTTTATAGGAATGATAATTAACAAAATCAGACTTAACTGAACGATGCTGATGAGTACTTTTAAAATTTTCTTTACCTTGGGCACCCCGTTGATGATAAGCCACAACTGCTGGCCAATATGCCGCCGACCAACCATACCATCTTAAACGATAAGCTAAATCAACATCTTCTTTGTACATAAAAAAGTTTTCATCAAAATATTCGTTTTTATATTTAACATCATTTAGGGCTTGACGACGATAAATTGGCGCAGCGCCAGAAACTCCAAAAATTTCCTGACCAGTTTTAAATTGTTCTCCATCTCTGCGTCCCTGACCAATATCAACTATTTGATGATTTTTATGAATGACTAGACCCGCGCTGTCTAACTTACCACTTTTGGTAATTTTGGGCAAGATGCTAGATTCGTCAAAATTCCAAGTTAATAATTTGCCAGTTAAACTCCCAATCTTTGAATTGTGATCTAAAAAATCAATGGCTTGTTGTAAAAAATCTGGCTCTAAAATTACATCTTGATTTAAGCATAAAACATATTGACTTTCGGTCCAATGAATCGCTTGATTGTGTGCCTGACTAAAACCTAAGTTATTTTTATTAACTACTACTTTTAAATTCGGATAGTTTTGTCGAATAAAATCAACTGTGCCATCAGTCGAGGCATTATCAATAATTAAAATTTCATAATCCTTGAAAGTTTGATTTAAAACTGAATCCAAACACCATGGCAGATATTTGACTGCGTTCCAGGTAACCAAACTAATAGCGACTTTAGTTGTTGACATAAATAATTTGATAAATTAATGTTGGATCGAATAAAACCTACTCCGGACTAATCACGTTCGGGGGTTTTTTATTTCAAACAATTTCGACAAATATTCATGGCCGGTTTTCCTTTTAAAAGATTTCGTCTGATTTGTTTAAATTTGGGTTTATGCCAAATATCCGTCAATGATTGATTTTTAACATTACCAAAACTATATTTAGCCAAAAAATCATTAGTACAAACCACTTCACCGCCATAATTAATGGCTATTTCATCGCGTATATAAAAACATCTTTTTATTTTATGTGCTCTTGTTATTTTAACCAATCCACCGCGATTAAATAAAATCATTTTTTCGGGCTTTAAAATTCTGATTTTACGTTTTTCTTTTTTATTTAATAATTTAAAAAATTGATCCATTTTATTTTTAACTAAATCATTGTGCAGGGTAATTACAAATCCATCAACTTTATTTTTTAAAAATTCATCAAACTTTTTTTTAGTTAATAACAAACCATTGGTATGAATAATAATATCGGCCTGTGGTAATTTTTGTCGAGCATATAATAATAATTTAGACAATCTATCATCTAATAATGGTTCGCCATAAAAATGTGGTGAAATCCTACCCCTAAACCTAATTTCAGCCAATTCATCAATAATTTTTTTGAACAAATTTTCTGACATTAAATGCTGACCACGATCATAATAAGCTGTCGGACAATAATGGCATTTTAAATTACAACTACTAATGGTCTCTATATCCACTGCTGCAAACATATCAAAAGTACCATAATAAATCAACTTAGTTAAACTATAATATAAACCCCGTAGGGTTGATTTCCATTTTTTGAAAACTTTATGACTAAAAAAAATATAAAATCTTGATGTTAAATTTGGTAATTTCATTTTTCAAAAATAACTGAACATAAAATTAAATAACCAATCCCCAAGGGATGATTTAGATACGGACTAAAAAAACTAGTAACTAAAACCGCGACTAAACCTAGAATTAAACTTATATTTAAAATTGACCTATTTTGCCAGCCACTTTTTATAATCTGCCAGATTAAAAATAAATAAACCATCAATCCAACCAAACCAATTTTTAACCAAATATCAAAATAACCCCATTCGAAAGCGAAAGTTGTGTACCAACCTTCAGAATTATCTTTTAAATTTCTAGGATCTAAGGATTGATAAGTTACCGTCTGCCCAAAACCCGAACCAATCACCGGATGTTTAGCGATAGCTTTTAATAATGGTTGAATTAAATTTAAACGGCTCATACCAGCCACCTCGTTTTGGGTTAGTCTTTTCTCGACTAAACTGGTCAGGGAAACCACCTCGCCAGAAGGTTTGGGCAAATTAGCTAGACCTAAGGCCAAAACTGCACTACTAACTGCAATTAAAATTAAAACTAAAACTATTTTTACTAAACTAATTTTAATCTGTGGCCACGCTTTTTTACTTAAAATTAACAATAAAATTATACCAGCCAATAGACCCACCCAAAAAGAGCGCGAAAAACTAATCAATAAAGTTAAACTGCTTAAAACAGTTAGAACGTAAGCCAAATTTTTATTTTTAAACCAGCCGTTGTTTTGTTTAAATAAAAAACGCAAACTAACAACCAAAAATACAAAAAAACCAACTAAAACAAAAATTTGTGATTGAATAAAAACACGATAAAAATCATAACTCATCAGACTAATTTCACCAATATAATTGTCGCTCATCCAACGATATAATGGTTGCATCCAGCAAACTAAGTTATGAGTAAAAACCCAGAATAAAAATACCGTTTTAAAACAAACTATCAACAAGCTAGCTGATAAAATTTTAAATATATTTTGAATATGTTGTTCAGTTTTAATAATATCAAAAAATGGTATAACTAAAATAAAATATAACCAACCATTAAAATCAAAAAATAGATTGCTTAAACTATTTTTTCTAATTAACCCCCAAACTACACCCCAGATTAAACATAAAGCCAAAATTAAATAATATTTAAAAAATTTAGATTTTCTAATTTCAAAAAAATTATCAGGCCAAGAATGTTTCTTAAACCAAACTATAATTAGTTTTAATCCCCAAACCAACATCATTATCACAAATAAAGCAATCCGCAAGGAAATCATTTTTTCACCAACTGGTAAAAAAAATAAATAACCCTTTGAACCAATAAATAACTCAGCTAAAATAATGTAAATTCCGTATTCTAATTTTTGCCAGCTTAAAATCAAAGTAAAAAATAAAATTAAACTAAAAACTAAAACATTAACTTCAGGATTTAAATAACCTACAAACGATGTTATTTCTAAAAATAATAAAAATAAAAAAATCGTGCCAATTTTTAAATAGTTTGTTTTTTGGGTTAATAATTTCATTGTTTAAAATTAAAAATCTGACTTAAACCAGCTAACGCCAAACTTACGGGTCGCAATAAATTAATAATTATATATTCTAATTTAGAATGGTGTTTTTTAAAATAATAACTCAAACTTTGATTAAAAATTTTTTGTTTGTCTAAACTCAATCTTTGTTTAAAGCTTTGACCAAAATGATGAATAATTTGCGCTTGATTAAAATAATAGACTTGATGGCCAGCTTGCTTAACTCGTTGACAATAATCTACTTCCTCAAACCAGATAAAAAAAATTTCGTCTAATAAACCAACTTGATTTATAATTTTGTGTGGAATTAAGAAAAAAGCACCCATCACCTGCTCAACCGACTGGCTACGACTATAATCTAAATCATTTGCTAAATAACGTTTAAAAACGGCTAAATTTGGCATAATGTGATGTAATTTGAGTAATATACCAACTTGATCCCAAAGCCCCGGAAAACGCCTTACAGACGGCTGTAAAGAGCCATCAGGATTTAATAATCGACAACCTAAAACTCCGATATTGGGATTAATTTTAATATAATTTAAACATTTTACCAAAGCGTTTTCCAAAATCAATGTATCTGGGTTTAATAATAAAATATACTCTCCCCTGGCCTGTTGAATGCCCTGGTTATTAGCTCGAGCATAACCCAAATTTTGTTGATTGACGATCAACTTTATTTGCGGAAATTTTTCTTTAATCGTATCTGCGCTACCATCTTGCGAAGCATTATCTACTACAATAATTTCATAATTAATATCATGTGTGTTATCTAAAATACTTTGCAAAGATTTGATCAATAAATCCTTAACATTCCAATTAACAATAATAATTGATAAATCAATTTGTTGAGACATATATACTATTTTAACCTATTTTTAAATTTAAAACAAAGGAAAACCCCGACTAGGCGGGGTTTAAATTCATCATCAGAAGATTCTTTCATAAAAGAGATTTATTATCTCTATTACCGTTTTAAGTCCAAAAATATCAGCTCTACTCACTCTAACTTCTTTGACAGATGTTAAAGCGCAGATCAACTGCTCTCTGGAATCCGGATTATCGTGATCTATTAGATCTTGCACCTTAGTTCCCAAACCTATTTCACCAACTTCAATTCCTAAGGTGGTAGCAATAATCTTGGGAATTTCTCGTGCGGGATTAAATTTGTTAACACACATTCTTCCTCTTTCTATTTTTTAGTTTTAATTTTTTTATTATTATTTAATACTAGCATATATTTAATTTCTTGTCAAGAGTAAATAAAAAGCTCGCGCAAATGCACGAGCTTCAAGATCTTCTAATTTGAGGAGTTAATTAAAAACTTAGTTAACTCTCTTGGAGTGGATATACCTTTTATATCGTCAGGATTAATTTGGATGTTAAATTCATCTTGAAGTTTTTTAGCTATTTCTTCTCTAAAAGACGCTTCTTCCATTTTGTCCGAAATATTGCTTTGAGCCGATAAAGCTCTAGAACAAGCAATGCCAAGAACAAACATGAGAATTTTTTGAACATCCATTAAACTAATTTCCAGCAATTTTTTTCCTTTCTATTTTTTTTTCAATTATATCAACTAATAGCCTGACTGTTACATTATTAACAATGTCACCTGGGGAAAAATCGATATTCCATTCATCCATAATTCTTTGAGCTATAAGCTCTTTGTCTTGGGGGCCAAAGGTCATGTTTAACCCCTCTAAAAATTGACCATCCAACAACCCCCTTAACATGTCTTCTACCCAATTTAAGATTCCCTGTTCGTGAACCAATAGAACCTCCTTTTTTTAAAAAATTAAAAAGATCAATCTTAATTTATAATTTATCATGACTAACTTTTTCTGTCAAGAGTATGCTTCTTTTGAATAATTTTTTTGGCTTGAAAATATTTTTGGATTAAAGTTGGCGCCCAACCAATTTTCTGCCAAGGTATTTTATAAACAAATTTGGGCAACCATGAACTAATACGATTTTTGCCTGGAGAAAAATAAAATAAAATCTCATCAATCCATTTACCGGTTTTACCTTGCTCTAACATGGTTAACCACAAATCCCAATCTTGAAATCTTTTTAAACTTTCGTCCCAACCTTGTTGAGAAAAGTCACAACGACGGATCATCGAGCTGGTGTGAATATAATTTTCTTGTTTTAATTTCATAGCATCAAATTCATGCAATTTAAATTTTTTACTTCCCCACCTGAACGAACTATAAACATAACTTTTGTCGGGATGTTGCTCTAAAATTTGGATCATTTTTTCAAAAGCTGTTTCATATAATATCATATCGCTATCACAAAAAATAATAAATTCTGAATTTGGATTAGCTTCTCTTAGCCCTCGATTACGGGCTGCTGGTGCGCCTTGGTTGGTCTGATAAAAAATCTTGATCTTGTTTTTATAACATTTTAAATTCTCTAAGGTATCGTCGGTCGAACCATCCACCACGACAATAATTTCAAAATCTTTAAAATTTTGATCTAAAATTGATTCAATGGTTTGTGAAATTAATTTACCATCCTGATAGGTCGGAATTATAACACTCAATCGTGGCATATTATTTTAAATTATTTTGATAAACTTGAATGGTTTTTTTAGCTATGTCCGTCCAATCAAATTTTTGCTTGGCTAATTCTAAACTATAGCGTCCCATTAATTTGGTTTTATCTAAATTCTGATACATTGTTAAAATCTTTTTAGCCAATATTTTAGAATCATCAACCGGAATAACAAAACCACTTTTATCTTCATCAATAACTTCTGGCACACCACCAGTTTGGGTACTAATTACCGGTCGACCAAAAGAATAAGCTAATTGAATTGCTCCACTTTGATAAATTTTATGATAAGGTAATACCACCACATCAGCCGCATAAAAATATTTATGCACTTCATCTAGCGAGATATAATTTAAATGAAAATCTGTACTTTCACGAACTTTAAACAAATCAATCAAATCCTGCGTAATTTCAAAATCATGAATTTTACCGGCAATCACCAGTTTAATATTGGAATATTTGCGTAAATATACCATGGCTTTAATTAAAACATCTAATCCGCGATAGGGTCGCACGTTGCCAAAAAATAAAATTATAAAATTGTTTTGTTCTAAACCTAACATGCGGCGCGCTTCAAGAAAAGTTAATTCTGATTGCAATTTAACCACATTTAAAAAATTACCATGGAAAATAACATCTATTTTGTTAGCTGGAATATTAAAATTATCAATTAGATCTTGTTTATTATTTTCAGCGTGAACTATTATTTTTTCAACTGTTTGATAAATTTTTTTTAATTTACGCTTATCTCCCGGTCGAGCTTCGTGCGGTAAAATATTATGCGCCGTGTAAACAGTTAAAATGTTTAAACGCTGTAATTTCTTTATTAAACCGGTATCCATAGTTTGACTCAATAACCACTCAAAATGTACTACATCGATTTTTTCCCGACGAACCATTTTTAAAATACAACGGCGATTGTGCCAATAACGCCATAATTTAAAAAATAAAAACGCCCGTGGCGATTTCAATTCGCGGCGAATTATAAAATCATTTTTAAAATAATCTAACTCATTTTTACCCTGAGTAGTTAATAAAATAAAACTGGCTCGCTCTTTTTCTAAAGCCTGGCATAGGGCTTGCGTGTATTGGCACACGCCACCATCAGAATTGGGATTAATAATTAAAATCTTCATATAAATTATTTTTTAAACGAAAGTAAAATTGATTGTACATCTTGGCGTTTTAAACCGCCAATTAAAATAATAATTAAAATATAGATTCCACCACCCACCGGAATCCAAAATGGCCACCATAACCAAGATTTAAAACAATAAATCACTCCACCCATAATCAAACTAGCCAAAATCGATTTTAAAATTATCTTCCAAACATGCCAGCGGTTATAATCAATAGTCTTACCCACCCAATACAAACCTAAACCTGTCAGTAAACCATGGCTAATCAAAGCTGCGATAGATGCACCCAAATAAGTATAACGTGGAATTAAAATTAAATTTAAAATAATATTTACTACCATAGTTATGCCAATATTGATCGTATTATTTTTCTGACGATCACAAGCGTTTAAAATTGAACCCAGTGGATAATTGATAAAAATAAAAAACATAGCACAAATCAAAATTTGCAAAACCAAGATTGAGGCTTGATATTCCGGACCATAAATTTCTAAAATAATTTTATCAGCTAAAATGAAACCACCAACTGAAATTGGAAAAGCCAAAACGCTTAAATAGCTAATAGCTTTTTCGAAAGTTTGTGACAATTTTTCTCGTGCCTGAACATAAAATTCTGCCAAAGCTGGAAAAATAGACGCCCCAAAAGCTGCTGGAATAAATTGTAAGGCAAAAGTTAATTTATAGCCTACACTATAAAAACCCAAGGCAGTATCACCGGCTAATTTTGATAACAAAACCTGATCCATATAAGAATAAACTTTAATAAAAATGCCGGCAATGGCAAAGGGAATTGTAATGGTTAACAAAAATTTTAAAATTGGCTTGTCGATTTGCCAACCTAATTGAATATTTAATTTTTTGTATAACAATATTAGAGAAAAACTAAAGTTAAATAAACTAGCTAAAATTAAAACAGAAATAAAAACGTGCAAAGGTAATTTTAAAAAAATCGCTATTCCACCACCAGTCATGACAATTATTTGATAAATAATTGTGCCAATACCTTCATATTTTAAATTTTGATGACCCCGAAAAATAGCATAAAAACTTAAAGTAAAAGAATCCAGAATCATGACTAAACCAGCTAAATAAACTAATTGTTTGGTGATTGTCTGATAGCCCAATAAATTAATTACTAACACAATCGCTCCATAAATAAGCACCGAGGCAATTAATTTAAAAGTAAAAACATTTTTTAAAAAAACATTGCTTTTATCTTTTTGTTTAGCTACTTCCCGAGTTAAAACTGAATTCAAACCCACATCCACAAAAACTGAAAATATAGTTGTGAAAGATAAAGCAAAAACATATTTACCAACGTCTCCAGCCCCCAAAAAGCGAGCTAATAATGCAAAATAAACAAAAGCTATCACCTTTTGGATTACATAGGCTAAAGTCAAATAAAACGTGTTTTTAGTTATGCGACCAGATGTCATAATATATTTATTATACATTAAAAAAACAAAAAAATAAACCTTTTATTTTTTAAATTTTTAAATTTAAGTTTTTAAAATTTAATTTTAATTTTTATTTTGTTTAAAAAAATAATTATAAATTTTAAGGGACGGCTTACACCATCCCTTTTGTTAATAAAATTTCACTAATCATCACGAGCCCCAAAGGTCACCACATAGATAGTCACCATTGTACCGTAAAGATCTTCGTATCCCCATTCGTCTGTGGTGATATAGCCAATACCTATCTCTTCGTAATGTCGATCCGACATTATTTCTCGATGTTTAGGGCTATTTTCCCATCCTTTAACGACCTCTTGTGAATTAAATCCGCCAGCAACAGCGGCAAGATTTTCGCCACTGTAGACAGCTTTATATCCACAAGCCTTAATCCTGTCAGCCGGATACGACCCGTCTCTTCCCCAATGGCTAAAATCTTCCACTTCAAATAAATACTGACAGTGATTTTGGGCAGCCAAAGATAAGAGATGGTTATTTTTTAACGGTGGCGCACCAATCGAAGACCTGAAATCGTTAATGTTTTTAATCAGATCTTGTGGTGAATCTTTTTTTTGGCTTGAACCGCTCCCACCAAAAATAATGACGTAGGTGGTTTTTGTGAAGCAGTGATATAACCAATACCAATGTGCTGATAGTCTGAGCTCCTAAGTACTTCGGAATCCTCGAATAATTGACTCAGGACGTAGCTTAGACTAAAACCATCGTTCCGTTGCATAGCTACTTGATATTGATAAGTGCCCTTATAACCACTGGCTTTGATTCTCTCTGTCAGCCCGCCATCCAAACTCGCCGAGTCGGGATTAATTACGCCCGTTCGAAGAATTTTCTTGCAATAGTCCATAGCCAACCGTTCCAGAGTTGGGCTAATTTCTAGAGGTGAATATTTGTAATCTTCCCGATAGCTATTGATCATATCGACCAAGTTTTCTCGGTTCAAGTCTGGATCGTTCTCAAACCCCTGAACGGAAAATACCGAGATTAAAATCAATCCCAGTAATACGCAACATCTTTTCATCTTTCTCTCCCTTTAAATAAGATTTGTTTGGTTATTTCTGTTTGGTTATTTTTGTAAAAATTTTATAGTTATGTTAATCTTTTAAAGAACCGCCTCAATCTTAGCTTATTTTTAGAAAAATGTCAAGTCCTGAATCATGTTTTTATAAAAAAAGGGGGGACCTTTCGATCCCCTTTTTACCTTTTTTTTGATAACCTTTTGATCGCCTTCAGAGTCACTGCCATCCCAAGCCATAATAAACCTCCTTATTAACGTTTCTTCCATTGTGGGGCGCGTCTAGCTTTTTTCAAGCCAGGTTTTTTACGTTCTTTTTTACGTGCATCTCGAGTTAAAAATCCATTCTTTTTTAAAGTTGTTCTATATTCTTCATTATATTTAACTAAAGCTCGGCTAATACCATGTCGAATTGCTTCAGCCTGACCGTGCACCCCGCCACCCTTAACTTTAATTGATAAATCAAGACTACTTTTTTCATCAGTCATTTTTAAAGACTGTAAAACAATTCTTTGAAATTCTGGCTGTGGAAAATATTCTTTTAATTTCTTATCGTTAATAACAACCTCGCCACTACCTTGTGGATATAATCTCACCTGAACAGTGGCTGTTTTGCGTCCGCCGCTGGCACCAATATATTTTTCTTTGGATTTAGAAATTGTGGTTGTTTTTTTTTCTTTAATTTCAACACTTTTTTTCTCGGTCATAGATCTATTCGTTAATGGTTAAACGTTTCATCATTGAATTGCGTAATTTATTTTTAGGTAACATATTATAAACCGCCTTGGTCAATAATTGAGTCATAGACAATTCATTCATTTTACGACTTTTACGTCCGCTGGGATAACCAGAATAGCGAAAATATTCTTTCTTGTCCATCTTATTACCAGTTACCTTGATTTTAGACGCATTTTCGATTATAACTATTTCTCCCCCATCAACATTAGGTCTAAAGCCAGGCTTGTTTTTACCACGCAAAAAAGTCACAATCTGAGTTGCTAGTCTACCTAAAACTTGGTCTGTGGCATCAATTTTTATTGTTTGTCTTTCCATATATATATTTATAATACTAATTTATACCAATAACACTAATAAATCCCATATTGTATCTACACCAAACTAATCTGTACTATTTTAGCGCCATCTCCTTGACGTGGCCCAATTTTCACAATGCGAGTATAACCACCGGGTCGATCTTTGTATTTTGGACCTAAAACTTCCAAAACCTTATCAACAGCGTTTTTGGTTGGTAAAAGACTTATCAAATGCCGACGCGTGGTTAAATTATTTTCTTTACCAATAGTAATCATTTTTTCGACTATTGAACGCATTTCTTTAGCTTTGGCCTCTGTAGTTTCAATTTTTTCATATAAAATCAAAGATTGAGCTAAATTTTTTAATAAAGCTTCACGAGGCGCTTTTTTTCTATCTAGTTTTCTACCTTTCTTTAAGTGACGCATAATAATAAATTAAAATATAAAATCTAAATTTAAAAAATTATTTTTTGGTTTTTTTATTAGTGGCTTTTTCTTTGGCTATCTTTTTGGTTTTCTTTTCGGCTTCTTTTTCTTCGACTTCTTCAGCTTCTTCAACGTCTTCATTTTCTTTTTTAATTTTAATTTCCTTAACATCCTCGCCCTGAGTAGCATCTAAAATGAAGCCAAATTGTCTGACTAAAATTCCAGCCGCTTTATTAAAAGCGTTTTCTGGTGTAATTGTCCCGTCAGTTTCTAAATCAAAGATTATTTTATCATAATCGGTACGATCACCGACACGCACATTTTCAACATTAAAACCACATTTTAAAACTGGTGTGTAAATCGCATCTACTCCGATCACGCCAACCTCAGCATTAAAATCTTTTTTCTCTTCAACCAGAATATAACCTAAGCCTCTATCAACCCAAATTTTCATATCAAAATCAGCTTTAGCGTCTGTTAAAGTCGCAATAACTAAATCTTTATTGATAATTTCCACTTGAGCATTCTTACTAATATCGCCAGCTGTAACTTTCTTTTTACCTTTAACTTTTAATTCTAATTCCACGGGTTCGTCAGTGAAAGATTTTAAATGGACTTGTTTTAAATTTAAAATAATATCTACCACGTCTTCTTTTACATATTGAATGCCGGAAAATTCATGAGCTACGCCTTTAATTTTAACCGCATAAATAGCTGTGCCTTTTAAAGATGACAACAAAACTCGACGTAAAGAATTTCCTAAAGTCAAGCCATAACCAGGATAGCAAGGTTCGACAACAATTTCAGCTTGATTTTTATCATTTTTGTCCTGATTAATAGTAACTTGACTAGGTAAAGGAATATTTTCCATATTTTTTGTTTTTTAAAAAATTTAAAATTATCTTGAATAAAACTCAGTGATTAATAATGTATCAACATCTTGCGGTAGATCCTCTGGCTGTGGTAAGCTTTCAATTTGAATAGTCATTTTTTTAACATCAACCTTCAACCATTTAGGAATTTCCTGAGAGCCAGAATTTGAATTTAAAACTTCTTCAATCTTACTTTTCATTTTACTCGTCTCTTTAATACTAACCACATCACCCTTTTTAACACTATAAGATGGTATATCAACTTTTTTACTATTAACTGTAATATGACCATGTGTTATAGCTTGACGGGCAGCTTGACGAGAAGTTAATAATGATGAACGATAAACCACATTATCTAAGCGACGTTCTAATAATTCTAATAAAGTTTTACCGGTATCACCTTTTAATTTACGGGCTTGCAAGAAATAATTTTTAAATTGTTTTTCCAGAACCATATACATGCGTTTGGCTTTTTGTTTCTGACGTAATTGAATACCATACTGCGACATGCGTCCAGTTCTTTTAGTTCCGTGTTGTCCGGGTGGATATTTACGTTTAACCATTGCACATTTACTTGAATAACAACGCTCACCCTTTAAAAAGAGTTTTTCGCCTTCGCGTCGACATTGTTTACATTTTGGATCTAAATTTCTGGCCATTGATTTATTAAAACTAAAAATTAATTTTTAAACGCGTCGCGGTTTTTTAGGTCGACAACCGTTATGTGGCACTGGAGTGATGTCTTTAATAGCAACTATATTAACTCCGTTAGCATATAAACTCCGGACCGCAGCTTCACGGCCTAAACCCACACCCTTAACAAATACTGACGCCTCTTCAAAGCCTCGTTGCTTTGCTTTATCAACCGCAGTCTTAACTATTACACCCGCAGCATAAGGTGTCGCTTTTTTTGGTCCTTTAAAACCACATTCTCCAGCTGAAGCCGAGGCAATTACATTACCGCCTAAGTCAGTTAAAGTTATATGAGTATTGTTATAAGTTGCGAAAACATAAGCCTTACCTCTTTTAACTGGCAAATGCGCTTTTTTACGTTTTTTACCTAATTTAGTTTTATAAGAACCCGAACCACGTTTACGAGCTTTTAATTTTTTGTATTCTGGTTCAATTTTAACTTCCTGTTCAACTTTAACTTCTTCTTTTACTTTTTCATCTTTAATTTCCGTTTCTCCCTGGGCGTCTGTTTTTGTTTTATCTTGTTCCTCCGCGTCCACTGCATCTGCAACTTTAACATCTTCAGCTAAATCTTCTGAAGTTTGTTCTTCGTTATTTAAATCTTTATCTAATTGTTGATCTTGAATCTGTTGTTTCATATTTTAAAAATTTTAGGTTTTTTGAGCTGCTTTAGCTCGACCACTTACAGTAGTTCTTCTAACATTACCACGGACTGTGCGACTATTAGTTTTAGTTCTTTGACCTCTTGCTGGTAATTTTCTTTTATGTCGCTCGCCACGATAACAATTGATTTCTTTTAATCTTTTAATATTAAAAACTATATCACGTCTTAAATCACCCTCTACACGATAATTTTTTTCTATCAACTGTCTCAAACTTTCAACTTCGTCATTATTTAAATCTTTAATCCGAGTACTGGGATCAATTTTGGTTTGTTTTAAAATTTTATTGGCGGTCACATTGCCAATGCCAAAAATATAGGTTAAACCTATTTCAACTCGTTTATTTTGTGGTAAATTTATACCTGCGATTCTTGCCATTTTTTGTTAGTGATTAGTGATTAGTGGGTAGGTTGTAGTGATTAGGTAATAAAAATTAAATACTTAATTTGCCAATAATTGTATTTAACATACGCATAATCTCATCCAACAAACCATCTACTTTAATATAATTTATTGTTTCTGTAAAATTTAATCTTTTTGAAATTTCTATTTGAGTTTCTAATTCAGCTCCTGAACTATAGGCTATAATCAAAAACTGTCTGTAATCTTTTTTAGTGCCGCGTTTACATCCTTCAGCAATATTTGAAGGGATGGAAACAACACACCGTCTCATTTGAGAAACTAAACCATAAGTTTCTGACTGTGGAAAATTCTGTGTTAATTTATAAATAGCCTCAACTAAATCCATGGATTTTTTCCAAACAATTAAATCTTTATAAGATCTTATTTGGTTTTCCATAATAATATTTTTTATTTTTAAAATTCATCATTTCTCTCTTCTTTACAACCTACCCGCTACTCCCTACTCACTGTTCCTATTTCTGGCGTTGCTTGTGTTTAGGATTTTTACACACAACACACACTCGACCTTGGCGTCGAATAACTTTACAATCTTTACAAATTTTTTTAACTGATGCTCTTACTTTCATGTATTTTAAATTAATAACGATAGACAATAATACCTTTTCCTAGATCGTATGGACTAATTTTTACTTTTACCTTATCGCCAACTGCCAAACGAATACGATGCATTCTCATCTTGCCAGATAAATAAGCTCGAATCGTCTGCCCGTTTTCTAATTCAATCTCAAAGTTGGTTGCTGGTAAAAGTTCAATAATTTCTCCATCTAGCTCTAAATATTCTTTGGATTTAGAAGTTGTTTCTTGTACCATAATAAAATTAAAAATGTGTTGAATGTAAAAAAACATTTACACATTTATTAAATGATAATTTATTTATTTTTTTTTGTCAACCCTTTTAAAATTATATGTGTTAATAAGTATAAATTTTATTTTTCCACACACTTAAAATTGATACTTTTATCTTAACATAAATTTAAATTCTTGCCAAACTTTATTTACAATTTTAATTCTTATCGACTTCCAAATCCTCTATTTTTTTAACGCCCTCTTTAGTGGTGATTAAAATGTCGGTCGATGTTATTTCTGGTTTAATTTCAATAATATCTTTTTTAAAACTTGACATAAATTCACCAACCACCATTTCTGTTTCTTTTTTAACAACTTCTATCGGCATTATTTCAACATTTTTATTTTTAATTATCGAACCAATTTCAGATTCTTTAATTTCTTTATTTTCTTCTTCAATCACAACAACTCCGTCTGATAATTTTTCTTGTTCTGTCGTCTCTTTAATTTCTAAATCTAAAACAACATTGTTATCTTGATGTTCAAAAATTATTTCTGTCCCTTCTATTTTAACCCCCTCTTTGATAGTGACAAAATTATCTTCTGTTTTTGGTTTAATTATGTTTCCATTATTTTCATCTACGATTTGATTGTCTTCTATTATTTTTGTATTGGAAGTCTCATTGCCATTTCCCAGCTTTACTTTAATACCTATAACTTTTTTAATTTTATTTTCAATAATACCAAACATATCTTTTATTTTTTCTAAAGGTGGTAAAAATTTAACTCTTGCCTCTGAACAACTAGTTGAACATTCAATAGTATTATATAATTCTAATCCAGATCCATAAATAACGTCATTGCAAATATTATCACCATCGTTATAGCTACTCGCCTCTCCAATCAATAAATCAACAAATTCATTGTCACAAATATTATTATTTTCAATTATATTTTCACTTGACATTGTTAATATTATTCCGAAATTATTGTTATTAATTTGATTTAAATTAAAATAATTAAATTTAGACTCTCTAATATTAATTCCAATATAACTATTAATAATGTTTGAATTTCTAAAAATGATATTATCTGAGCTTTCAATAATCACACCATTAGTATTACCATCGATATTACTTCCATCAATTTCTATACCATCAACAACCACATCATCTGTATTACACAATATGAGTTCTGTAATTGGTTCTATTATCATGGGTAAAATTGATTCAATATCATCATCATTTTTAAAATAAATAATCTGCTTTCCTGCTGAGTCCGTATTTCTTTTTATAATATTATTACAATTATTGTATAATTCATCAGTTCCCACACTAACATCAATACTATAAGCGTTTTCTAAATAACCCGCATTAATATCAATTATATTATCTTCAATATTATTATTTGTCGTTCTTGATATTTTGATACCTTGCATAGAACCGTCTATATTATTATTTAATATAGAATTATCATTTCCCATTTCCACCTTAATTCCAAATCCTGAGTCAATAATTGTATTATTAATTACCTCACAAAGATCCGATTGATAAATCTCAATTCCGACATCTTCACTAAATAAATTTGTGTTATTGTAAATATCAATATTAGAACAAGAACTCGTAGTGATTCCTTTACTATTGCTTTCTAAATTATTTCCATTAATTAAATTATTATTTGCTAAAGTTAATGAAATTCCTGAATTAAAATTATTTTCTAAATAATTGTTTGTTATATTATTATTTTCAGAATCAGGTCCAAGATAAATACCAAGACTATTTTGACTCACGTTGTTTTCAATAATTAATGAATTAGAAACATCTTGTAATTGAATCCCATAAGTTGATGAAGCCAAGGGATCGTTAATAATATAATTTCCTTGAATTAAAACATCGTTAATACTCATCTCACCATAGATACTCGCATCTGTATTGTTAATAAATTCATTATCAATAAACTGAACACCCTGAACATTATTAATTACTGATCCCTTTATAAAATTTTCAATATGACAATTTTTAATAATAACATTATTTTTATTGTTAATTTCAATTCCATAATAATTATCAATATAATATCCAGACCTTATCCCTTGTCCAATCAATTCCGCATCATTACAATCAATAATCAAATTATTGCTATTAGCTATTAATGCCGTATCGTCAAAATTGTATGTTCCAGAACATAACATAATATCATCATTTATAAGATAAGAATCGCCCGATCTGACAACCCTACCCAAGAAAGTTTCTTCATCATCTAAATCAACACATTCAACACATCTTGAATCAAACTCATAGATTATTGGTATTCCACAGTCATTGCTTGTGCAAGCACAACCACCCGTACAATCATTGGACACGTTTGAATATTCATAATAATCATTACCCACACAACCGCTTAAGTGTGTACATTCTGTTGGCGCACAATCATCGTGCGAATCGCAAACTGCGCCACACACGTCTTTCACACAATATGTGTTCGTACTTGGCGCAGAACAATCCGTGTCGCAATCGGTACATCCACAATCTACTCCACACATATTTTCGCATGAATCAGAAATTAAAATTGAATCTAAAATAAGATTTGAATTGTATTCTGTTAATTTTAAACCATCACAATAATCGGTGTATGTTTCTTCGCATGAACTGTCTTCACATTCGTGGGTTGCGTCACATTCTGCGCCACAAGTAGTTACGTCGCAAGTGTGTGTTAATTCAACTGTTCCTGAAGTGCATGAATCGGTTGTTTCATTGCATGCAGATGTAAAACCAGCAAAATAATCCCAGGTTAATGGGTTTCCGTCTGGATTCCAAATGCACATTCCAATTGGGTCTAAATTGTTAACTGAACAATTTATCGGTGTGCCTGCGGTACAAATTGCATCTGCGCATGTTTCTGCTCCATTACAATATAATTCATCATTACAATTTTCAATTAAATTTGTTTCATCAATTACACAGACTGCCAATGAACATGTGTAAATATCTTGCATAATGTCTGTTCCTAAACAATAATTATTGTTTAATAAATTACAATTTTGCGTTTCTGTTGTTTCAGTTTCGCATACATACCCTAAACATCTACCCTCATCATGCATGATTGAATTTCCTGTACAATAGTCTGCATCATAAGAATTGCAGTCGTCATCAATCATACATTCAACACATCTTGAATCAAACTCATAGATTATTGGTATTCCACAGTCATTGCTTGTGCAAGCACAACCACCCGTACAATCATTGGACACGTTTGAATATTCATAATAATCATTACCCACACAACCGCTTAAGTGTGTACATTCTGTTGGCGCACAATCATCGTGCGAATCGCAAACTGCGCCACACACGTCTTTCACACAATATGTGTTCGTACTTGGCGCAGAACAATCCGTGTCGCAATCGGTACATCCACAATCTACTCCACACATATTTTCGCATGAATCAGAAATTAAAATTGAATCTAAAATAAGATTTGAATTGTATTCTGTTAATTTTAAACCATCACAATAATCGGTGTATGTTTCTTCGCATGAACTGTCTTCACATTCGTGGGTTGCGTCACATTCTGCGCCACAAGTAGTTACGTCGCAAGTGTGTGTTAATTCAACTGTTCCTGAAGTGCATGAATCGGTTGTTTCATTGCATGCAGATGTAAAACCAGCAAAATAATCCCAGGTTAATGGGTTTCCGTCTGGATTCCAAATGCACATTCCAATTGGGTCTAAATTGTTAACTGAACAATTTATCGGTGTGCCTGCGGTACATGTATAAATTGCACTACAAACTTCTGTACCGTTACAGTATGCTCCATCATCACAATCTATATTTTGCGTTCCGTCATAAACTGCAATTCCAGTATCACTACATTTTGCACAAACTCCTGCATCATTTCCCGAAGATGAACAAACACCCCAAATCCCGGCAGTGCATAATTTAGTTCCAATACAAACACCAGAACCACAATCTTCTAGTATGTTGTCTGTTGTCCCATCACAGTTATTATCTTTATTATCACAAACTTCTTCTCCCTCTGGATTAACATCTACATCAGTATCATCACAATCACCAGCTCTCCAAATATAGCCCACAGTTGGACATGCTCTTGTTTGTGTTGTGTCCGGATTTCCATATCCATCACCATCTACATCCCGATAATAAGTATTGCCAGTAAAAACACATAATCCACTTGGTGTTGATGAGCCACAGGCATTGTTTAAATAGGTTCCTCTGGTAGACGAATCATATATGTCTCTTGTTCCGATACTTCCGCAAACTGTATTATTTTGAACCGCCACAGTCCCTGCCGAATAGGTAGAAACATTTAAGCCATAATAAGGAGAATTAAAAATTTTATTATTAATAAAATTAACATTTTCAAGCTCAGTTTCTAGCCCCGTATCAACTAAAACATTATGCCGAATATTATCAGTTCCAGTTGTATCACCTCTTCCAAGATAAATTTTATTGCAATTTTCAAAATAATTTCCTTTTTCAATGTCGGTTGTTCCAGTTCCCCCTACCTGTACTGTTGACACTGCATTGGTGTAAATCCCATTAATTCCGATATTTTTAAATTCTGAATTTTCAACAATCAACTGGTTTCCTTCCACATCATAAAGGTAAATCCCATATTCATCGCAATTTATAAATTTAGAATTAATTATTTTTAAATTTCTTGCATAAGCACCAACTTTAACATTTTCAAAGTGAATATTATCCCAGGTTGTTATTGTTGAGCCCGAAGTTCCCATCAGCGCTATGCCGGTAGAAACATTTGATATTTTCATATTCTTAATTGTTCCTTTTGAAAACCAAGCATCATAATCCTCGCGGACTAATGGATAATTTCCAAAAGGCGGATATACGCCCGGATCAAAAATATAATCGCCATAATCCCTTGTTTTGCCGACAAATTCTGAATTTTTAAAATCAACTACAACATTGTAAGTTCCGAGTAAGATTTGCTGTGTTGGATAATCCAACGGATAATAACCATCTTCGCATAAATTAATTGTCCCGCCATAAGCATCAATTATAAAATAATGCTTGCCTTCTTCTGATGTCTCTCTAATTCTCTCTGGATAATATGCATCTCCCCCTGGATATGTTGCCGGCCAATATAAATTGGTGCATCCAACAGAACATGTATAATCGCAAGTTGTCCCCGTGGCTGAACCGCACGCAGTTATAGAATAATCATTTGTTCCTTGATCATTAATATCCTTAACAGACGAGCTACACGCATATAAATTTCCGACCTCATTATTATCACTTGCACTATCTGCATAAAATCCTGTATTGCTTGATGTTTTAATCACATTTCCCTGAAATTCATTATTTAATGAATTAGTTAAATAAATTCCGTATGTATTTGATTGGAATGTGTTTTGATAAATGTAATTATTATTTGAATTAATTAATTCAACACCTTTTCCGTTTGAAGTTAAAATTCCATATTTTTCAACCACGTTTTCACTTCCGTTTATTTTAAATCCTGTATTTGAATTGCTTACATTTGAATCAGCTAACATTACTCCGTCTGAGTTTAAAATTTCAACACCAATATTAAAATTATTTAAATTACAATCATAAATTCTAACATCAGATTGTGAATCAATCTTTATGCCGGTTCCTGTTCCAGTTCCTGTGATTGTTGCGCCACTGCACGTTAAAGCTACATTATCACTGTTAATGTTAATGCAATTTCCGCTTGCTGACATGTCCCCACTTAAATAATATGTTCCAGGGGAGTTAATTGTTGTACATGACGAAATCACGTCCGAATTGTCAGCACAAATATACCCATCAACTAGGCCTTGTTTATTTGCATCTGAATCGTCGCAATCAGCAACACTGTTTCCTGCACAGCTAGTTGGACAACCAGTTGAAGGTTTAGATCCTAATCCCCACCAACAATAACCATCGCTGTCTGCATCAGTGCAAAGCTGTGTTGTCGGCGCTCCTGTAGCCGCAGTTTCAGGGTGACCCCATTTATTAAAAACTGCAATATCTATCGGACCGTACAAATAACCATAACCGTCAATTCCCCATGTTGGGCCCCAGGAATTTTTATATTCCATAATAAGCGACGAATCGTCTCTCCATATTTCAGCTCCAACAAGATTAACTGCGTGATTCCATTCGTTTAATCCTAAAACCATACCTGCGTTGCTTCTTAAATCCTTCATTAAGTCAACAGGGTTTCTGTAATTTATTGAATTTTCATATGTTGTTGATTTCCATGCCCTCGTATCCCAATCCGCACAAGGACTGCAAGGTGTTGTAGATAAACCCGTTGCTGGGAAACATGTCTCATCAAACTGACCGCGGGTATAAGCAACCTGTTCTGCGGGATTAACTTGCCCTCCACAAATGGGGTCGGTTGTTCCGCCTCTTGATATAAACTGCTGTTCGCTTAAATCTTTATCTAAATGCCTTGCAAAATAAGTATTAACCATTAGTTCATGGGCTGCTGTGGCTGCGTACGCCCAACACGTTGCGCCAACCTGGGTTTTAACTGATGTTGTCCAATCTTGGTTATGCGCATCTCTCCATGAGAATTCTATTTTATCATAATCAGCCGGCAAAGCCGTTGGAGAAGATGGAAGCATTGCAGACCCCGAATCTTCTAAATGTCTTGAGGGTAAAGAATATGTCATTTCTCCCATGGGCACAAAAGAAAAAACGCCTCCAGAATAATAAATTATCTCAGCGTTTGGCATGGGCTTATAAACTTTAACCGAGTCATATTGACCAGTCATTGTGTCTCCTAAATAAGCCTTTTTTATCTCATAAGATTCTTGTGAAATGCCAGTATTCCCCGCTTCCCAGTGATAACCAAACCTCTCATTTTTTTCGTTAATCATTCTAATTTTAGCATCATTTTGTTCGTTTAAAACTTGCTTAAAATCAAGACCAGTTTTAGTTGTTGAATAATAAATTTTTTCAAAATTAACTTCAACATTACTACCCTCAACAACGAGATGCAAGGGTTTAATTGAACCTGGAAGAGCTAAGGCTTCATCCCCAATCATATTAAAATCATATTCATTTTTAGAATTATCAAATTTGTCAGCATAAAAATGAGAAGTATCTAAAACTGCATATTCACGAATTTTGCCCTTTTCATCTTGACCAATTAAAATTACCCTTGCGAAACCATGACCATAATTTTGACCATCAGGTTTTAAAATTGGAAATGTCGTGACTTTTCCTGAAAAAACCACAGATTCAACCGTGGAAAGATTTGCAATATCAAAAACTTTATAATCTAAATCTCCTAAATTAACTCGTCCCTGTATTTTATATTCTTTAAAATTACGATAATCATCTAATTTAAAACTAGACCAAGACTGCTTATCTATTTTAATATTGTTAATTAATAAATGACTTTCGTTTAAATTTTGATTTAAATTTGTCAATTTGGGGGTATATTTTAAAATGCCCGGAACTTTATTTATTTCAATTGATTTAGATGCAATCTGTTTTAAATTATCACCCGAGAAACTTAAGCCATTTATCAAATTCTTGCTCTGGATGGGGGTCTGAGCCAAAACAGACGAAATAGATGAAATTAAAAATACGTTTAAAAAAGTAAAAACAACTATAAAAATAATTGCTCTTTTGCTATTTTTTCCCTCCTGTTGAATTTTGAATTGATGCATATATTTAATTAATTAATAAATAATAAAATATCACCTAATTATTAATTAATCATCTTAGTTTATTTTATTATTTTTGTCAAGCCCCAATATATACATCAACTACTTAAAATTATTCATATCGGCTTGCTAAAATCCAACCAATTCGATTTCTAATTCTAAATTTATTTTAAATTTATTCTTAACCTGCTCCTGAACAAACTTAATTAATTTTAAAACATCATCAGCTGTCGCTTGGCCTAAATTAATTATAAAATTAGCATGCTCGTAAGTTACTTGAGCTTGACCAATAGTTTTACCCTTTAAATTTAATTGTTCAATCAACCAACCGGCTGGTATCTTACCGGTTTCTTTAAACCTAGCCACGTCATAACCTTGGTCCTCTAAAACCAACAAATCAATATTTTGTACTGAAGGATTAATAAAAACACAGCCAGCACTCAACCAAGTTGGTGACTGAACTTGCTGGCGTTTTAAAATATATTCCTTCATTTTAGCCAATATTTCCTCTTTATTGCCCGAAATTAATTCCAATTCTACTTGCCAGATTATATCTTGATTGGCTTTAAAAATACTTTGACGATATTCGAAATTACACTCCTTGGGTGTTAATTTTTGAATTTGCCAATCCCCATTTTCTAAGCGTAAAACCGTGACCGATTTTAGAACATCGCTAATGGATTTTAAATAAGCACCCGCATTGCCTCTCACCGCCCCGCCGATTGTGCCCGGAATACCAATAAAATTTTCCAAGCCACTCAACTCGTTTTGCAAAGCTAAGCCCACTACATTGGCCAATTTATCACCAGCACCAGCTTGAATAATTTTAGATTTTTCATCTTGATTTATTATTTTTAAATTATTGTTTATAATTTTAATTACCAAACCACCAAACCCCTGATCGCTAATTAAAATATTACTCCCACCACCTAAAATAAAATATGGAATTTTATTTTCTAAACAAAAATTTAAGACCTCAATTAAGTCGTCTTTGTCTTCAGCCACATAAAAATACTTAGCCGGTCCACCAATCTTAAAAGTCGTATATTCGGCTAAATTTATATTTTGTTGAATTTTAGAAAATTTTTGAGTAAGCATTGTTATCTTTGTTTTCTCTTTTTTTCTGTCACCCTAAAACCTAAATTTTTACCTAACATTAAACGTGTTTGAGCATCAACTGCCGGAATAGAACCAAAAATTATCATTGTAATTGGCACTAAAATCCACTGAACGATCATTATCACATACCCAAATTTAGAGCTTTTATGAAGCCGTTTAGGTAAAATAATTGTACTTAAAATAGCTAAAATTATAAGACCAAGCACACCACAAGTCATAATCCACTGTAAAACATAAGGTGCATTTTGGGCTATAACCTTAGCTTCAGTAGCTGGGTCAGCTAGAAACAAAGGCAAACGACCCAAAACTAACAATAGAATTGGCGCTGTTGGCCAAGAATATTCACCTTCAGTAAATTGAAAAAGATAGCGCATCTTTTTAAGCCAAGGAATTTGTTTGCCTTGGGGATTTTTAAAAAAATTCCAAACCATATACGGAAAGTGTTCAACCGCCCAACCCCAACGTTGAATTTGTTTATATTGATTTTTAAAGCTTTGCCATAAATTATCTGACATAACCGTATCCATAGAAACTGGTATAAACATAGGTTCTACGCTATATTCACCCTTGTAATGAATAAAACATTGTAAAAATATCCTTGAATCTTCGGTCACAATATCTTTTTCCCAAAAACCCACATCTACTAATGCCCTAAAACTCATACTGTGCGAGGAAAAAGTAAAAAGTCGTTCTGGTCGAGCCAACTCTGAAAGCAACCAAAAAGTGGTTGAATTGGCAACTACACGCAAAACGGCCGGGGCCTCCCAAATATTATTATGATAAACTGCGATTGGCTGATAACTGGCCCTAGTTGGATTAGGATGATTTATGTATTTATAAGTTAAATGAGCAAAATAAGTCGGATGAACACAAGTGTCAATATCAAAAGTTGAAACAATTATTTTTTCATAATCTAAATTTAATTCATCAATTAATTTTTTAGCTTGATGTCCCATCCAATTAACATTTGAACCTTTGCCGGGAATTTCGTCGGGTAAACCTTTGGGATGAACCGTAATTAACATTTTAAATATTTTTTCAGAAAACTCTTTTTTTATCTGTTCTGCTATTTGCAAAAAATTTTCTTTATCACGTTCTTCTCCGCCCAGAACTATTATAAATTTATCGCTCGGATAATCTGTTTGAGTTAAATGTTTAAAAGATTCGCGTAAAATTTCTATCCCCTCTTTGTATGTCGGTAAAAAAATTAAATGATAATAATCTTGCCAATTTTTTTCTTCTTTAAGTTTGGATAGCCAATCAACTTTTACAGTTTGACGCATTTTTATCCAGGAATAAATATTATAAATCAACAAATAAAGAATTCTCATTACCCAATAAATACTAAAAGCAATAATAAAATAAATCACCCAAAGTGGTTTAAAAAAAGATAGACCAATAGCTGCAATGTAAGTTGCCCAAACAATTGCGCCTGGCCAAATTTCTAGAAAACGATAAAATCTTTTTTCTTTTTGTGTTGTTGGTTTAGACATAAAAATCAATTAAGTCAGTATAGCAAAAATAATTAAAAATGGGAAGTTAATATTAAAAAACAAGCGTCATTGCGAGCAGAGTTCCGTGCAATGGAATGCTTTGTATTGTTATCCAGAACCCCATTGTCATCCTGAATTTTTGTATTGTCATCCTGAATTTATTTCAGGATCTGTAGTCGAAAAAAAAACATTTTTTAAGAATCAACATTTTAAGCGCTAACAGATGCTGAAACAAGTTCAGCATGACACTTTAGGTATGTGTCATTGCGAGAAGGAGTCTGCCGACTCGGCAGACGACGACACCTGCCCGCCGCAGACAGGTGGCAATCCCGTTCCTAAAGTGTCATTGTGAGAAGGAGGTAATCCGACGACGAAGCAATCCCGTAAATCAACGCTTCAATTGTATTCTTAATTTTAAGGTTTTCTTTTACGAAATTGCTTCGTCATCCCAAAAATCGGGATTCCTCGCAATGACTCTTTTAAAAAAGCCGAGATGTTTATTTTATCCACATAAAAAATAATTGACTTCTTCTTAAAATAGATTTATAATAAACAAATTCTTAAATTTTTAGACTTAAAAGAATATGACTCAAAACCCAATTGATGAAATAAAAAAAATAGAACGAACAGCTCAAGAAAAAATTCAATTAGCTCAAAATCAAAATCAACAAAAAATAACCCAATTCAAACAGGCGCAAGAAACCTTAATTGATCAACTTGAAAAAGAAATTCAAGACGATTTTGACGCACTCAATAAAGATATTAAAAACAACAATCAAATTCGTCTTACACAGGCAGATGAAAAATTTAAACAAGATTTTAAAAAAATTGAAAAATTAGATACGAAAAAAAATAATCAAGCTCAAAAAATAATTTTAGATTATATATTAAATAAGTCTTAAGATTTATTTTTTATTTTTTTATAAAAATATGGCTGTCTCCCCTATCCAAAAAATATGTTTAGTCGGACACGTTGAACATCAAGAAAAAATTATTGAAACAATTTATCAATTGGGTTGGCTTGAAATTATTTCGAATAAAGATTTGGAAAACCAAGAAGATCAATATAGCTATAAAGTTATTTCTGATTTAGATTATAAATTAGCTCAAATAAAATCAGGCGTCGATTTTATTGAACAATATAAGCCCAAAGAAAAAAACTGGCAGAAAAAAATAAACAACCTATTAAATCCTAAAATTCCGATCACTCAAACGAAAATAAATAAAATTTTATCTAGTTTTGACTACCAAGATTTAGTTGAAAAAACACAAAATTTAAATGAAAACCTTAATCAATGCAATAATTTAATTATTAAATATCAAAGTGAAATTAAAATATTAGAACCTTGGCAAGATTTAATTTATCCACCACAAAGTATTCAAGATACTCAAAAAACAATTTCAACTATTGGCATTATTAACAAAAAACATTTTGACTTATTCTTACAAGAAATTGAAAAAGATAAAGATCTGATTGAGGTTATTAATATTAAAGAAGATGAAAAAGAAAATTATATTTTAATTATTTATTTTAAAACTCTTCAAAAAGAAATTGATGAACTGTTTAAAAAATTTGATTTTCAACATGCTGATTTAATTTATCCAAACCAAAAACCTAAAGAAACAATTCAACACCTTCAAAAAGAGATTATTCAAGCTGAAAAAAAACAACAAGAAATTTTACATCAAATTCAAGATCTGGGTCACTATCTTGATGATTTAAAAATTGTTTATGATTACTTTTTTTGGCAAAAAGAAAAAATGATTATTGACAGTCAAATAACTAAAACCCAGCACACCTTTGGCTTGTCGGCCTGGATCGAAAGTCGCCACGTTGAAAATTTAAAAAAAATATTAAATAAAATTTCAAGTGAAACTGAAATTGTCAAAATTGAATTAGAAAAAAATGAAACTCCGCCGGTTGTTTTGCGTAATTCCAACTTTGTTCAACCCTTTGAATCTGTCACTAATATCTACGGAGCTCCTCAATCTCACGAAGTTGATCCAACTCCCTATTTAGCTCCATTTTTTATTATTTTCTTTGGTTTGTGTTTAAGTGATGCTGGCTATGGAATTATTTTAGCTTTATTTTCTTTTCTAGCTATGAAAGTTTTAAAAACTCCGAAAGAAAAACGAGGCTTTTTCAAATTATTAATTTATGGTGGCGTAGCAACTTTTATCATGGGAGCTATTTTAGGTGGCTGGTTTGGAATTACTCTTGAAAATTTACCAGCATCCTTAGAACCAATCAGAAATTTTCTATTAAAAATTAGAATTATCAATCCAGTCGAAGAACCTTTAAAAATGCTAGTTGTTTCGTTAATTTTAGGAATTATACAAGTTGTTGTTGGTATTGCTGTGAATTTATATTGGAATTTAAAAAATAAAGATTGGGATCAATCTTTTGACAGTGCAATTTGGTTATATTTTATTTTTAGTATTTTGTTTTGGATGTTAACTAAGGTTGGATTAATCGCCAGCTTAAGTCAATTAGCAACTTATTTAGTTTATCTTGGTGTAGCTGCTGTTGTTTTAACTCAAGGTCGTCGCGCCAAAAATATATTTTTAAAAATTCCTCAAGGCATTCTCTCTTTATATGACTTGGTTGGTTATTTATCCGATGTTTTATCATATTCGCGTATTCTCGCTCTCGGCTTGGCAACTGGCATTATTGCCATGGTAATTAATTTAATTGCCATGTTATTTAAAGATATGATTCCTTTTATCGGCTGGCCCATTGCTATTTTAATTTTGATTGGTGGGCATATCTTTAATTTAGCCATCAACGCCTTAGGTTCATTTATTCACTCTGGTCGCTTGCAATATGTTGAATTTTTCCCTAAATTTATGGAAGGTGGCGGTCGGCGCTTTAAACCAGTTAAAAAACAAGGTCAATTTACTACACCGGAAAATCAAAATTAATTTATATTATAAATTTAAATTTTTAATTAATAATTATTAACTTATTAAAATTATGTCTATCGGATTAGCATTGGCAATCTTAGGTGCAGCTTTAGCTGTTATCTTAGCCGGTATCGGCTCTGTTTTAGGAGTAGGTATCGCTGGTCAAGTGGCTTCAGGCGTTGTTTCTGAAGATCCAGAAAAATTTGGTAAAGCTTTATTACTTCAAGCTTTGCCTGGTACTCAAGGTATTTATGGCTTTTTGGGAGCCATTATGGTTTTACAAAAGGTCGGTCTTTTGGGTGGTGAAGTTATTAATTTAACCCCTGAGGTTGGTTGGCAAATCTTTTTTGCCTGCTTACCTATCGCTATTGCCGGCTTAATTTCAGGTTTATTTCAGGGAAAAGTTTCAGCCGCCGGTATGGGAATTGTAGCTAAAAAGCCTGCCGAATCTGGCAAAGCTATTATTTTATCAGCCATGGTTGAAACTTATGCCGTTTTAGGTTTGTTGGCTACTATCCTACTTCTCAACGGTATTCAGGTTGGCTAATAATTTTAGTCAAACATATTTAATCTATGTCTTTACAAAATATTATTCAAAAAATTCAGCAAGAAACTCAAGCTGAAATAAAAAAAATTGAAGCTGAAACAAAAAAAACAACAAAAGAACTTGAAACAGAATATCAAACTAAAATTGAAGCTAAAAAAAAGATACTCTTGGACGCTAAAAAACAACAGCTTGAAAAACTGGCCGATCAAGAGTTGTTTCAAAATAAATTAAAAAACAACGCTCAAATTTTAGAGAAAAAAAGAAAAACTATTGATCAAGTTTATAAAATGGCTTTAGATGAATTATTAGAACTCAATGATAAACAATATATTGAGCTGATTAGCCAATTGATTTATGATCTACCAGAGCTTGAAAATGGTCAAATTCAGCCAGCCAAAAATAAAGTTAAACTTACCCAACAGGCGCTTAACCAAAGTCAACGCAATTTCGAATTAATCGAAGAAAATGAAAAAATCAAAGGTGGCTTTATTTTTGTTTCGCCCAAAATTAACATTGATAATTCGTTTGAACAAATAATTAAACGTGCCCAACAAGAAACTGAGGAAAAAATAGCTAAAACATTATTTAACTAATTTTTGCATGTCTCGAAGTAAATATCTTTATGCAACTGGTCTAATTAGATCCAAAGAAAATAAGCTTTTAAACCAAGCTGAACTTGAAAGAATGCTCGACGCTCCTGATGCCGAACAGGCTTTTAGGGTTTTTAATGATACTGATTATGCCGATAATCTTTTAGATGTGCCAGTTAAAAATTTTAACCAAGCTCTACAAGATGATCTCAGACAAGTTCGCGAACTTTTTTTTCAAATTGTACCAGATGAAAATTTGTTAAAAATACTTTTTATTCGCTATGATTTTCAAAACATAAAACTCTTGTTTAAAGAAAAATATAGTCACAAAAACACCGAAGATTATGCTTCTGATTTGGGGGTGGTTAATTTTGCAAAGCTCAAACAAGTTATTTTAGAAGACGCAAAAAACGAGTTACCGTCAGAAATAAAATTTGCGATTGATTATATTAAAAATAAAATTGAAACTGAGGGGGTTCAACCAAATTGGCTTGATCGTTGGTCTGATTGGCAATATTTTGAAACTCTTTATGCCTTAGGCCAAAAAACAAAAAACAAATTTATTCAAGAATTGATTAAACTCCAAATAGATATTGCCAATCTTAAAATATTTATTCGTGGTAAGCGTATGCAACGCTCGTCCGAATATATTGTTTCTGAAATTTTAGAAAAAGGTAGTTTAGATTTAGATGATTTTGCTCGTCTAGTAGAAAAACCACTCGAAGAAGGTTTAATTGAAATAAAAAATAATTTTTCTAAAGATGCTTCAATTTTTATTGATCACTATTTAGAGCATCAAAATTTATCGGAATTAGAAAAAGATTTAGAAAATATGGAACTTGATTTCGTTCGACAAACTAAATGGATAGGCTATGGCCCAGAAATTTTAGTTGGCTATTATTTAGCTAAAAAAAATGCTATTCGCAATGTTCGTTTAGTTATGACTGGTAAATTAAATAATATTCCAGCCGAAGAGTTAAAACAACGTCAAAGAAATTTATTTTAAAAAATTTATGGAATATCAAATCGCTATTTTAGGTTCAGCTAATGCCGTTTTAGGGTTTAAAGCCCTTGGGGTTGAAATTTTTCCAGTGGTTGAAATTGCCGATGCTCATCAAGCTTTAGAAAAAATTAAAAACGGATCTTATGGCGTCTTATTTATCACTGAGGATTGGGCAACTCAACTTAAAGACGAAATTGATGAACTAGCTCGTCAAACCATGCCCGCTATTACTTTCATCCCATCTCAACATGGCACCACAAATTACGGTTATCAAAATTTAAAAAAAATAGTTGAACAAGCTGTTGGGAGTGATATTTTATCTAAATCAGAAAATTAATTTTATAAAAAAATAATATGTTAAAAGAAAAAACTCAAGGAAAAATTATCAAAGTCGCCGGACCGCTTGTTGTCGCCGAAGGCATGTTTGGAGTTAAAATGTATGAAGTAGTTAAAGTTTCAGAACACAAACTTATTGGTGAAGTTATTGAACTCGATGGCGACAAAGCTTCAATTCAAGTTTATGAAAATACCTCAGGCATTGGACCAGGCGAACCGGTTTACTTAACTGGCCATCCCCTGTCTGTAGTTTTAGGACCAGGTTTATTGACTTCAATTTATGATGGAATTCAACGCCCGTTAGATAAGCTTGAAGAAAAAACTGGAGCTTATATCACCCGAGGCGTTGAAGTTCCAGCCTTGGATGAAAAGAAAAAATGGGAATTTAAACCCTTGGTTAAAAAAGGAGATAAGGTTGAAGCTGGAGATGTTTTAGGCGAAGTTCAAGAAACCGAATTAATTATTCATAAAATCATGGTACCACTTCATATTCAAAATGGCACCATTGAAACAATTCAATCTGGTTCGTTTACCTTAAAAGACGCTATAGCTAAAATTGACGGACAAGACATCACCATGACTCAAATTTGGCCCATCCGCGAAGCTCGTAAAATTAAGGAAAAACTAATTCCAACCGAACCACTATTAACTGGCCAAAGAATTATTGATACTTTTTTCCCCATTGCCAAAGGCGGTGCGGGTTGCATTCCTGGTCCTTTTGGCTCTGGTAAAACAGTAGTCCAACACCAACTAGCCAAATGGGCTGATGCTGATATTATTATTTTCATTGGTTGCGGTGAACGTGGCAATGAGATGACTGATGTACTTCAAGAATTTCCAGAATTAAAAGACCCTAAATCCGGCAAAGCCCTAATGGAAAGAACCGTCTTAATTGCCAACACTTCAAATATGCCTGTGGCTGCCCGCGAAGCTTCGATTTATACTGGGATTACCATTGCTGAATATTATCGTGACATGGGCTATAACGTAGCCTTAATGGGCGATTCTACTTCTCGCTGGGCTGAGGCGTTGCGTGAAATTTCTGGTCGCTTAGAAGAAATGCCAGGTGAAGAAGGCTATCCAGCTTATCTAGCTTCACGCACAGCTGAATTTTATGAACGTGCTGGAAAAATAAAATGTTTAGGCGCTGGTGACCGTGAAGGCTCCTTAACCGTAGTCGGAGCTGTTTCTCCTCCCGGTGGCGATTTATCAGAACCAGTCACTCAAAACACATTGAGAGTAACTAAAGTTTTTTGGGCACTAGATGATCAATTAGCTTACCGTCGTCATTTTCCAGCTATAAATTGGCTGAATAGTTATTCTTTATATACCGACAATTTAAGCGAATATATGGCTAGCCACGCTGGTCAAGATTGGCCAGAATTAAGAATTCAAGCGATGACAATTTTACAAGAAGAATCCGCTTTAGAAGAGGTTGTCCGTTTGGTTGGTGTCGAATCATTATCTTTTCAAGAACAATTAACTCTAGACACAGCTAAGTCAATTCGAGAAGATTTTTTGCTTCAAAATGCTTTTGATGAAATTGATACCTATTCTTCAATTAAAAAACAATATCTCATTCTTAAGGCTATTATGGTTTTTTATAAACTAGCTAAAGAAAAAATTCAAAGCGGTTTTAAACTTAAAGATTTGCTTGATTTGCCGGTTAAAGAAGAAATTGGTCGTGCCAAATCCATCCCCATGGATGAAATCGATAAATTAGAACAACTAATTCAACAAATTGAAAATCAAATTAATTCATTAAATAAATAAAAATAGATTATATGTTGAAAGAATATAAAACAATTAAAGAAGTTTCTGGACCGCTTTTAATCGTTGATGAAGTTGAGGGAGTTAAATATGATGAATTGGTTGAAATTAAATTAAACGATGGAAGTATTCGTCGCGGTCAAGTTTTAGAAGTTAATGGAGATAAGGCGATTGTCCAACTATTTGAAGGAACTCGAGGTATTGCCCTAGAAGGTTCAAGTGCTAAATTTTTAGGTAAAACCATGGAATTACCATTATCTTTAGATGTTTTGGGTCGAGTCTTTGACGGCTCTGGTCGCCCCAAAGATAAGGGTCCAGCTATTATTGCCGAAACAAAACTTGATGTCAATGGTGATCCCTTAAATCCTTTTGCCAGAGATTATCCTAATGATTTTATTCAAACTGGTATTTCAACTATTGATGCTTTAAACACTTTAGTCCGTGGCCAAAAATTACCGATATTTTCAGGTGCTGGTTTAACCCACAATCAACTCGCCGCTCAAATTGCTCGCCAAGCCAAAGTTATTTCTAAAGACGGAAAAGATTCGCCTTTTGCTGTTATTTTCGGCGCCATGGGAATTACATTTGAAGAAGCCGAATATTTTATTAATGAGTTTAAAAAAACCGGCGCAATCGAGCGAGCTGTTTTATATATTAATTTAGCCGATGACCCAGTCGTTGAAAGAATTACTCTTCCTCGTTTAGCTTTAACCACAGCAGAATATTTAGCTTATGAAAAAGGTATGCATGTTTTGGTTATTTTAACCGACATGACTAATTATTGCCAAGCTTTAAGAGAAATTTCAGCGGCACGTAAAGAAATTCCCGGCCGCAGAGGTTATCCAGGTTATTTGTATACTGATCTTTCAACTCTGTATGAAAGAGCTGGTCGAATTAAAAATAAACCTGGTTCAATCACTCAAATTCCTATTTTAACCATGCCTGAAGATGATAAAACCCATCCCATTCCGGATTTAACTGGTTATATTACCGAAGGTCAAATTATGATTGATCGTGATTTGCATCGCAAGGGTATTTATCCATCTGTAAACGTCTTACCATCTTTATCACGTTTAAAAGATAAAGGTGTTGGCGAGGGAAAAACTCGAGAAGATCACGCCGGCTTAATGAATCAACTTTTTTCATCTTATGCTCGTGGTAAGGAGGCTCGCGAACTAGCTGTTATTTTAGGTGAAGCTGCCTTATCAGAAAACGATAAAAAATTTAGTCAATTTGCTGATGAATTTGAAAAAAGATTTGTTAAACAAGGCTTAAACGAAGACCGTGATATTTTAACAACTTTAAACTTAGGCTGGGAATTATTAACTATCCTTCCACGCTCTGAATTAAAAAGAATTAAAGAAGAATATATTGAAAAATATCTACCTAAAAAATAAATCTATCACATTAATTTAAAAAATTAATTTTGTATGGCAAAAATTAATCCAACACGCATAGAACTTATACGACTTAAAAAAAGAGTTAAAGTAGCTCAACAAGGACACAAACTGCTTAAAGAAAAAAGAGATGGCTTAATGAAAGAATTTATGACGATTATTCGCCAGGCTCAAACTCTCCGTCAAGAAGTTGAACAAAAATTAGGTCAAGCCTTTAAGTCTTTTATTTTTGCCTCAGCTGACATGCGCCCAGAAGTCACCGAAGAAGCTTTAATTATGCCATCTAAAAAAATAACTTTGAAAGTTGAAACTAAAAATGTTATGAGCGTTAATATCCCTCAATTTAAATTTAAATCAGAAGGTGACCATGTCTGCTATTCTTTAGCTTCGACTAGTAGTGAAATTGATTTTGCTTTAGAGTCTTTTTCTGCCAGCTTAGATAATATTGTTAATTTAGCTGAAATTGAACATTCGGCTCGTCTTTTGGCTCAAGAAATTGAAAAAACCCGCCGCCGGGTCAATGCCTTAGAATATGTTTTTATTCCTCAGATGCAATCAACTATTAAATATATTACTAATAAACTTGATGAACAGGAAAGAAGCGCCTTAACTTCTTTAATGCGTGTTAAGGAAAAGATTGCTTAAAATATTTTTAAAACTTGAATAAACAAGGGCCGAGGATTTCCCTCGGCCTTAAAATCGTTGTTATTTTGTTATCCAAGAGCCAATCTTTTTACTAGATTCTACAATAAAACGACTGATCTTTTTGTAGACTCCTTCAATAAAATGACCGATTTTCTTGCAGAATTCTCTAGTAAAAAGATATTTTAGCCCGACACCTATCCCAAAACCCAACCCGGCAACTGGAACCAAGGCTGGCATGTAAAACAACCCTATATTTAGACCGATGCCTAGCATACAAGCTAGGCTGAAGCCTAGCCCGCCAACTGGTCCCCAAAATAGGCCGACAGCTAGTCCGCAAAGTAATCCGACGCCTAGCCCGGCACCTAAATCACACGCACTGCAAATTAGCCCAGCACCCAGCCCGACAATTATCCCGTAAAGAAACCCTACGTACAGAGTGACCACATAATCATATTCCCATTCGATTTCGTCGGCGTAACGCTTGTGCCATCCCTTATTAGTAAACAACAGAACTAATAAACAAGCAAATATGCCGGCTAGGGGAATGTCAGTCCAGCGCGGAATGGCAAAGGGCAGAATGATACTCCAGCCTTCCGTCATCTTGATAGTTTCGACCGAAGGTATGCTACCGGTAATCAAATACCAAGCACCCCAAAACAAAGTAAAGGCAATCATAGCGATCAAAGCTACTTTAATCATGATTCTTAGGATTTTTTTAGCTTCCACTTTTTCCTCCTTTAGGAAAATTTGTTTTGTAAATAATTGCGAAAAGAGTAGACCACTAAGGCAATCAGTCAGATAACCAACCAACCGCATTAACAGTCTGTTCTTTTCGCAATTAAATATGATATTAAAGAACCATAATTATTATCTATCTATATACTAGCATAAATTAAATTTCTTGTCAAGGTATATTGGTAATGTGTACACACATATTGCACTTTTTGTTGATTATCGATGTCATCCTGAATTTTTGTATTGTCATCCTGAATTTATTTCAGGATCTGTAAACACTCATGACGTCTATTTAAAATAACAAATTTTAACTCAACTACAGATGCTGAAACAAGTTCAGCATAACACTTCTTTTGTTAACAGATGCTGAAACATCCTCCGATTTGGCGGACTAGAGTTCAGCATGACATTTATTCTGTCATCCTGAATTTATTTCAGGATCTGTAGTCGAAAAAAAACATTTTTTAAGAATCAACATTTTAGGCGCTAACAGATGCTGAAACAAGTTCAGTATGACACTTTAGGTATGTGTCATTGCGAGGAGGAGTCTGCCGACTCGGCAGACGACGACGCCTGCCCGCCGCAGGCAGGTGGCAATCCCGTAAATCAACGCTTCAATTATATTCTTAACTTTAAAGCTTTTTACAAAAATAACTATATAAAAAAATCCGCTATCTACGGATTTTATTTTTAAAAAAATTTTTAATAACTAAATCTTACTGTCTTCATTACCATTGTTACCATTACCGTTGCCATTGCCATTATTAAACATTTTAATAAATAAATTTTTAATTAATTTAATTCCAAAATGCGATAAGAAAATTAAACCAATGATAACTTCGATAACAAAAAAACAACGAGTTAATAAACTAAAGGCCATACCGACCGAAGCGCTAACTCCAAAAATGATAAAAGCCAAAATATTACCCCCCTCAGAAATACCTAAGGCTGCCGGAATTGGCACTAAAGTCGCCGCCATAGTCATGGCACGTAAAAAAATTAATTGCATCACATTTAAATCATAACCGAGAGCTAAAATTATTATTTTAAATAAAATCAAAGATAAAACTATTTCTAAAGTCATAATTAAAAAAACGACAATTAAATTTTTCCTTTGGTGCCAAAAAAAATTACTTAAATTTTCTTCGATGCGTTGTAAACGATCACTCCGCTCCTGAATATATTTAATTTTGTGCAAGCCAATTAATTTGGTAAATTTACTAATAAATCTTTTTCTATTTTTTAAACTTTTAAAAAACCAGAAAACAACAGCTACGATGCCAGCTAAAATTAAAATACTAATAATTAATAATTGGGCTGAAATGGGTCGAGTAATTAAATAAAAAAAAGAAATTAAAAATAACAAAGCTCCCATTAATAAATCGATAATTTTTTCAATAAAAATTGAGCTTAAACTTTGATGAATAGCTATCCCCTCTTCTTGCTTTAAAAAATAAGCTCGCCAAGGTTCACCGCCAAAAAAACTCATGGGAGTTAAATATGAAACCGAAAAACCAGATGTTCTTGCCATAAAAATTTTTCCAAAACTAACAAGGTAACCCATATTTTTTAGAATTATTTTCCAACGTAAACTCTGCAAACACACCATAATAAAAAAAACGATACCCGCTGATAAGGCAGGGATAGGCTTTAATAAAGTCAACGTGTCAATAATGTTGCCAGCGCCAATTTTAATTAAAATAAAAACAAATAAAAAAATTCCAATAACCGTTGAAAAAATAAAGGGTAAAAGTTTAACTTTTTTCATAACCTGTATATAATTTTATTTTTTTAACTTAAAACGCTTAACCCGAATCAAACCAGAAACTGGAATAATTTCAATACCTTTTTGCTCTAATTGATCTAAAAATAAATTCATCCCAATTGAATCTGAAGCGATATGACCAGCGATAACCACATTAATATGAGCTTTGTAGGCTTCTTTACGATGCTCCTCGCCAATGTGCATACCGACTACCGTGCCTACCCCAGCTTGAGCTAATTTAGTATAAACTTTGGGTGAACTTTCAGTACCACCCGTAATCTCTAATAAACCGATTTTACCGGTACGGTTACCCATTTTTCCACTAAATAATTTTGGACCAGCTCCGATTTGAATAGCTTGTTTATACTCTGGAACTTCTTTAAGTAAATCGATTAAATCTTCAACATAAGTTGGTTTATTTTTAGCAATTAATTTATCTAAAAAATTAGCCACTAAATTGTCACAAGGCGTATGTACGCACATATAATTTATATGCAACATTTTTGCCATATCCACCGCTCGATTATGATTAACAGCTGATATGCCCCTACCAACTTCTTCTAATCTTTCAGTAATTAAAGCTTCAGCAATGTTAATTGGCACACCATATTGACTCATCACATCAGCCTGCAAACGCATCACATCATCTAAACAAGCCAAAGCCTTACCCTGGGGATGATGAGCTAAAACCAAATCAATATCGCCCAACTTATCAGCTAACATTAATTCTGCCACATCCATATCAATGCCAGTTAAAATTTTCTTAATTTGTTTGCCATTGTCATTTAAAATCCGTGTATCTGAAAAAGGATTAACTAATCTTTCTTGATCAAATTCCTGTTTTTGTCTAACTGACATTTTACTATATCGACTCTTTAAACGTCGTAGCATTTCTTGAATATCTTTTTGACCACGAAAATCAGCTCGAATTCCTTCCTTAATAGCTAAATCGTAAATTTGTTTAACGGTCATATATTTAGTTAATTTAAATTGATAATACTATATTTTAACTTATCTAAAAAAATTTATCAAGACAAAAAAATAACACCCAAGTTAGATGTCTTACTTAAAAAATTAAATTTGAATAGAACGTTTTAAAAAATTTATTTAATTTATGTAAAATGACTCTAGATTAAAAATTTAATTGTTCTAAAATTTTTAATTCGGCCTGACCTGTTTGTGTGTCATAAATAGCGAAACTAGCCTTATAAAACATGCCTGCCAAAGTACCAGGATTTAACAATAAACAATTATTAATTTTTTCCTCCCAGGGTTTATGAGTGTGGCCATAAAAAACCAAATTATAATCTCCTGTCTGAGCCAAAGCCTTGGCAAAGTCTGGCATATGGCAAAAAGCTATTTTTTGATTGTCTAGTTCTATTTTACCTAATTCACCGTGAATTTTAAATTTATCTTCATAGCGCTGTGCTAAATTGGTTATTCTAAATTCATCGCCATCAACATTACCAAAAACCAAATCCAATCGACCGTCGAATTGACAATCTTCTATTATAAATTTTATAACCGCTGGCGCACACACATCACCGCAATGAATTACATTTTTAATATCATGTTGCTTAAGCCACTCAAAACATTTTTTAATATTAACTAAATTATCATGAGTATCTGAAATAATAGCTATGCGCATAGATTTATAAATTAATTATCTTTATTCTTTATTATATCAAGTTTTTGCTTTAAAACCAAAAGACGATTCTATGAATCGTCTTTTGTAAAAACATTATTTTATAAATGCTTTAAAATCTAGCGTTCTTCGCGTGGACGAGCTTCATTGACTTTAATGGTACGTCCATCCATGTCCTGACCATTAAACATTTCAATTGCTTTCTGAGCTTCTTCTTCGGTTGACATTTCGACAAAACCAAAACCTTTTGAACGGCCTGACATTTTGTCAATAATAATGGTGGCTGATTCAACTGTTCCAGCTTGAGAAAAATGATTTTTCAAGCTATCGTCTGTAGCTGAATAAGAGATTCCACCAACATATAATTTCTTTGCCATAGTAACTAATGTTTACACAATTTAAATACGCAAGTCGACCCTTTGGCTTTTCTTGACTCACACATTAAAACTGTGTAAGAAGCATAGAAAAATACTTGCTTTAATATCTTAGCATAGTTTTAAAAAATAAGCAATAGCCCAACTGTTGATATTTTTTTATTAAGATTTTTATGCTATAATACATTAACTATTTTTAAAATTAGTTATGAAAAAAATATCATTATCTTGGTTTTTTATAATTTTATGTGCTGTTGTCGGCGGTGGAGTTATTTTATTAAATTTATATTTTAAAATTATAAGATTTAAAACAACTCCTATAATTAATTCCAGCGAATCACTCATTGTTGAAAATAATAATTTTTTAATCGCCTCGCCAGCAGAAAATTCCGCTCCGGCGGAAAATTTATTTTTACCTACACCCCAAAAAGTCAAAGCTATCTATATGACCGGTTATTCCTTTACTCATTCAGATCTAAGACAAAACTTAATCGACCTAGTCGAAACCTCTGAATTAAATTCACTCGTGATTGATGTTAAAGATCCAAATAATAAATTTATTTTTTATCCGCAATCTGAAATTTTAAAAAATCAACCCATCTCTCCCACCGCCATTAGCAATCAGGATGTTAAAAATATTTTAAAAGATTTACAAGATAAGGATATTTATACCATTGCCCGAATAGTCACCTTTCAAGATAACACTATCGCCGAAGTCTTACCTCAATACGCCTTAAAGGCCAAAAATGGACGTTTATGGCGTGACTATGGTGGACATGCCTGGCTAGATATGACTAATCCTCAAGTTTGGCAATTACCAGTAAATCAAGCTAAAGAAGCTTTTGATTTGGGCTTTGATGAAGTTCAATTTGATTATATTCGCTTTCCTTCTGATGGTAATATTAATAATATAGACTATCATCAACTTTCTGATAATCGCAAACGTTATCAAGTTTTAAACGAATTTTTTAAATATCTAAAAACCGAATTAAGTTCTTACAAACAACCAATCTCTCTTGATTTGTTTGGTTTAACTTATAAAAATTGGGCTGACCCAGAATATGACTTAGGTATTGGCCAACGCTTAATTGATGCGCTCCCCTATTTTGATTATATTTCACCGATGGTTTATCCATCGCATTATCCTAATGGCTATTTGGGTTATTCTAATCCAGCCGCTCATCCTTATGAAATAGTTAATGACAGTCTAATTGAGGGTAATCAAATTGTTCAAAATTCTAATTTAGCCAATCCGGCCAGTACTCGTCCCTGGTTGCAAGATTTTGATATGGGTGCCAATTACACCGCCAAGATGATTGATGCGCAAATTAAGGCTTGCGATGAAAACAACACTAATGGCTGGATCTTGTGGAATCCACGCAATCAATATACGGTTGAAGCTTCTGAAATCAAAAATAAAATACAATTATCGGAAAAATAAACAACCCTTGACATTTTTTTTAAAATAAACTAGTATATTAAAAAACAGTTTGTGTTTTTTAAAAATTTTCAACCCAAGGAGGAAAAATGCCAAAAAATCAAGAAATTGAAAGAAAATTTCTGTTGAGAGGTTTGCCACCAGGCCTCGAAAATGACAATGCAATTCTTATTGTTCAAGAGTATCTTCTGACTGGCGACCCTGAAATCCGCATCCGAGCCAAGGGGAAAAAGTTTATGTTAACCCAAAAAACCGGCTCGGGATTAACACGGACAGAAACAGAAATCGAAATTCCTTATGAGGTTTACGAAATTCTCGAAAACCTCTCATCTAGCAGTCGTCTCGTTAAATATCGATACAAAATTCAGGGTGACGACGGGCTAACTTGGGAGATCGACGAATATCAGGGTGCTCTTCTTGAGGATCTTGTCATCGCCGAGGTAGAATTACCATCAGAAGACACCAGTCCACAAATGCCCCAATGCATTTCAGATGTTTTTGTTAAGCAGGTAACCGATGACCCGGCTTACAAAAATCAAAGCTTGGCCACCAACGGCTTACCACTATAACACTAAAAAGCCAGCGCAATGCAATGTGCTGGCTTATTTTTTTATGGAAAAAACTACGATCTTTTAAAATTTTTTAATAAACCCATCAAACCCAAAACACAGATTATCACGCCCAACAACTGCCCGCCAGGACTATCATCATGCCCACCGTATATAAACATAAAAATCCCGAATAAAATGGCAAATATTGCTAAAATAAAAGATAGTATTTTTCTTTTTTTCATAATTAAAAATTACCAACAGATTTTAATCTCTTCTCCTAATTTTTCTTTTAAATATTTTCTAACTTCATATTCATCGCCTATTTGATCAATCAAGCCTTTTTCTAAAGCCATCTCACCCAACATACTTGAACCATCAGCTAATTTTCTAACTTGATCAATATCCATCTGTCTATTCTCGGCCACATCTTTAATAAAATTCTCGTGTAAAATGTTTATATCCCGCATAATTAATGTCTTCTCTTCGGTAGTTAAAGGCTTATCATAATCAAACATATCTTTAAATTTGCCTGAGCTGAGCTGATTATAAGTAATGCCTTCTTGCTGGTTTTGTTGAGAATAATCTAAATATGACGCAGTCGCGCCAATACAGCCAATATCGGAATTTTTAGAAGCAAAAATCACATCCGCGCCGGTGGCCGCGCAATAAGCGGCTGAATCGCCATATCCCCTAATTAAAGCCACTGTGGGCTTGGTTACGCGCTTTAAAGCGTTAGCTACTTCCTCGCCAGCCACTGGATCTCCACCCAATGAATCTATTTCTAAAATAATCGCCTTAACATCCTCGTTTTTTGCTAAATCTTCAAGAGTATAAACAATATTCTCGGAGGTCGTCTGATTACTCTCAGAGTCATCGCTATCTGCGATATATGTCACCAACTCGCCATGCAAGATGACACCAACCACATTACAATCAGACGATAAGTCGTCGCTTTCATAATAATCGTCGCCTATATCTAATTGATATTTTACTTCGTCTTTAATGATAATATAGGCGGCGATGAAGATGATTATGATAAAAATAATTTTAAAAAACTTCTTAAAATTAAAACCCAAGGTTTTAGTAAGAATTTTTTTAAATGTTGGAAAATAGTTAGACATAGAATTTAATTTTTTAAAAAATAATCATCAATAAATAATTTTAAAGCATTTGACATTGTGGATAACTTTATTAAATTTTATCAAATTTAGTCTAATTTAAGCTAAAAAATAAATTGTTGACAGAAAGATATATTTTGCTATAATTAAGTTATTAAGACAAAAGGCTCCCAGCGATCGTAAGATCAAAGGTCGCCTTTTTCATTTTGTCCAATTATACTTTTTAAGTTAATCATATAATCAAAATATATCCTGGTAATACTTTTATACAATGATGACGCAAACTGTTTATTGGGAAAAAGTATCTTTTTAAATCTGTTTTCTTCAATCAAAAAATCAACTAACTTTTTATAGTCTCCGTCTCCAGTCACTAGAACTATTTTATCAAATAGTTCTTTTTTATATATTCTTTTCATCACATCAAAAACAATATCCGTATCAACGTTGCCTTTTTTCTTACTCATCATAACAGAACTATGCTCCTTAAATTTTAAAATAAATCCAGCTTCTTGAATTTGATCATATAAATCTTGATTATCTTCATTCACAAAACCTAAAAAATAATATGCTTTTTGAACAGAATATTTTCTGGTTAAATATTGACGAAATTTGGCCAGATCAACCTCCCAAGCTGGATCTTCTGGGTCTTCTGAATTTGTCCCCATATATAAATTTTGTCCGTCAATAAAAGCTAAATTATTTTCTTGGTTTTTGTTTTGATTCATATTTTATTTTTTTAAATATTGGAAAATAGTTGGACATAGAAATTAATTTTAGTATTTATATTCTTAGCCAGTCATCTCGGCAGACACAATAAGAAAAACCCCCTCAACAGAAGTATCTATCCTTAGTTTAGTATTTTTAGAATGATACCAAAAACATTTATATTTTTCATCAATTTCAAATTCAATATTTTTCTTAATGTAAACATAGTTTCCAAAACCACCACTATAATTAACAAAGAGATCTAAATTTTGTTCAATTCGTTCTACTGCAGAATCAAAAGATTCTTGATCTTTAAATACATTAGTCTCATAAGTAATCAGATTATCTTCACTATTCAATACATAAATTAGAATTCCACCCTCATTGCCCATAGCACCTTTTGGGCTAATTTCACAATAGATTACTTTATCAAAATCAATAGAATTTAAATTCTCAGCCGTAATAATTATGCTTTCAGAAAAAACTATTGGTTTTTCTAATGTTGCTCTGTACAATTTCATAAAATTATTTTAATTTTTTGTTATCATATTTTTATTATTAAAACTTATTATGATTTATCTTTACTTTCATGTGTAAAAATTTTAACTAAAACAGAAACGGTATCTTTATAATCAAGTGTATCTTTTATAATTTTATATGCAAAATTTATAAATACTAGATTATTTTCTTCATTAATATTTTTTGCTATATCTTGGACTACTTTATTGTATGCATCTTTAATAAATTTTTTATTTGCACCTGGGTGCATACTTTCATATTCATTAAAAGTAATAGCAAAATTATTTTTGAATTGATCTATCAGTTCACTTTCAAATTTTTTTTCCTTTTGTAAATCATTGGGTTTCTTAAAAACCGACAAAAAAACTCTAGTAGAATAAGAACTCATTTTATCAACCAAAGCATTAATTATTACAAAAGTGGTCTCTTCTCTAAAATTTAGCTCAAATCTAAGAATTACAGAAAAAATATAAATAAAAAATAGTTCAATTTCGTTAAAAATAACATTAAATTCATCAAACCCCTTTATTTGATCATTAGAATATTTATTATTGATAAAACCAGAAAAAGAACCTAAACATTGGGAAACCTTTGACGGGATTGTTGCATTCAATATTGTTTTTATAAGATTAAATGATTCCAATATATTAGAAATTAAATCTTTATATTCAGACACATTTAAAATCTGCATTACGATACGTATATGCTCCCAAAACAGAAGACCAACCGGATCATCTAAAATTTTAGCTATTTCGTCTTGTAAACAATTCACCAATCCTTTACTGGTCATCTCCGCTGCGCATTTATCCGCGTAAGCAAAATCTTCTTTGTCGCTCACCATAAATGTTGTGCATTTACTATAATTATTAATAGCAATATCAAGCTTATCATTAAAAATGTCTAAAATTTTTAATTTATATTCTTCGCTTGATTCTGTAAATACCATATCAATTAATTTTTTACCAACACGAGAAATCAATTCATCGGGTAAAAATTTTTCGGAATTTTGGTCCATTGATATTGCTAATCTTATCGACTGATCTATAAAAAAATATACAAACTGAAATAAAATATCTAAATATTTCTCTTGAAACTCAGCACTATCTCTTTTAAACTTTTCTTCCAATTTCTTGTTTTCTTCTTTTACACAAAGACGCGCATCTAAAATTATCCTTTCGACAATTTCATTTATTTTATTTTCATATAAATTAATCTTTGCCATATTATTCATAAATTTAATTTAAAATATATTTTTAATATTTATTATATTTTACCATTTTCTTACATAAAACTAAACAATAAATTTTATATTCTATAATAAAAACTCATTAATCTTTATTATTATTATTCGACGATTCATTCTCCAACCTCTTGATATTGTCTGATTCTTGTGGTTTGTTAAAATTTCCCCCGTCTCGACCAAACGGACGAAATACTACGCTTATCTGCGATTCTGTCGTAGATTGTGAGTCCGTCATCCCGTCCGTAACCGATATGCCATGTTTCCCTAGGACCTCTTGAGACCTCTTCAAAAATGTTTCAAAATTCCAAATCTTTGGCGAGTTCTTTTGTTTGTTGTTTAAATTTTTCATATATTTTAAATTAAAAAATCTTTCCCTAAACCAGGAAAGATATTTTATATAAATATAAAAACGACCTTTTATCTTTCCTACCTTAAGGCATGGATTTAGCACCTTCTTGAAGTGTCACCTTCAAGGGTTGCTGGCAAAGTTACGGAGCCATGTCTCTACTTTGCACTCTTGATAATTAATTTTTTCAATTGTATAGTTGCTACTTTTATATTATAACTCAAATTTATTATAACACAAGTGGATAACCTTTAAACAAAGCAAAAACAGAGGTTTTAGCCTCTGTTCGTACATACTTGGCTCGGAGGGAGGGAATCGAACCCCCATTGACAGGACCAGAACCTGCTGTCCTACCATTAGACGACCCCCGAACGTAATTTTAATTTCTAATATCTAATTCCTAATTTCCAATGAATTTCTAATTTTTAAATTTCTAATGTCTAGTTTTAAATGTTTGGTTAAAAATACTAAAATATTAAAAATTAATTCATTAAAAATTCAATAAAAATTTAAAATTGTAAATTGCTAATTGTAGTATTAAACCCTCAAATATCTTCTTATAGCGATCGTACAACTCACCATCCCCAATAAAATTACCAAAATCAATTGCCAACCGAAAACCATACCAAAATTAGCTAAATAATGTTCAAGTAGACTAAAATCTGCATTACCGATAAAAGTACTAATTTGTAGCTGAGTTGTCTTAGCTAAAACAAAAAACAAAGTTGTATTAATCACCCAAGCTATAATAATAAACACTATTGTCTCAACTAAAAAGGGTGCACGAACAAAATTACTTTTAGCCCCAACTAATTTCATTACACCGATTTCCTCTCGATAAGTATAAATACCAATACGAATAGTATTAAAAATAATCAAGAAAGCGATAATCACAAACAAAGCAATAATGAAAAAACCAATCTGTTCAATGCGTGACGAAACCGATTCTAATTTATCAACAATCTCGTTATAATCTTCATCAAACTCTTGATTCCAAATTTTAGCTTCATAATCGGCGTTCCCACTGATATATAAAATAATTTCTTTATAATCCTCAATGTTGCGCGCTTTAATTGTTAAACTGTCTCCCAGTGGATTTTCATCTAATTCCTGAATTGATTTTATAATTAAATCATTTCCTTTTTGTTTTTCTTTTAAATCATTTAAAGCTTGATCTCGGGAAATAAAATTAATACTCTCGACTTCAACTAAATTTTCTAATTCTGATTTAATTTTAACCACTTCTTCCTGTGTCACTTCAGATTTAAAATATAAACTCAAATCAACCTTTTCTTTAATACTCTCAATTGAAACATCCACTAAGATATTTAAATTCACCAACATTGAAATAGAAAACAACGCCAAAAAAATAATAAAAATAGTAATTAATGACAACCAAATATTACGCCAGAAACTTTGAAAAGATAATTTTAAAATTCGTCTTAAAGTGATTAACATGGGTTTATGTTTATATTTATATTTATATTTATATTTAAATTGAATAGCAACCCTTCTCTTGATCAGCTATAATTATGCCATTTTTTAAAGTAATAACTCTCTTTTTTAAATAATTAACAATTTCTGAATCATGACTAACTAAAACCACCGTTGTACCTAATTCATTAATTTTTTCTAATAAATCAACAATCTCCTTGGTATTAATTCCGTCCAAATTACCAGTCGGCTCGTCGGCAATTAAAATTTTAGGTTGATGAACTAATGCTCGAGCAATGGCAGCACGTTGAGCTTCCCCTCCTGACAGTTGATATGGAAAACGTTTTGTTTTGCTTTCCAAACCTACAATCTTTAATAATTCCGGTACAACTTGTTTAATTTCATTATCATTCGCTCCACTAACTTCTAAAGCAAAAGCTACATTTTCAAAAACTGTTTTTTTAGGTAATAATTTTATATCCTGAAAAACTACGCCTAATTGGCGACGCAACAATGGCACGTCATTGTGTTTAATTTTAGTAATATCCCAACCACCAATACTGATTTGACCTTGATCTGGTTTCTCCTCGGCAATTAATAATTTAATAATTGTTGATTTACCTGCCCCACTGCGACCAATAACCGATACAAACTCTCCTGGCTTAATACATAAATTAACATTATTTAAAGCATAGGTGTCTGGCGGATAAAATTTGGTAATATTTTTTAAAGTTATCATGTTTTTATTTTTATTCTAATATTGTACACTTTTTATTCATTTAATTCTAGTTGATCAATTTTTTCAACTTTAACATTAATTACGCCCCAACTTAAAGGTGCTAATTGTTTAAAAGCTTGTGAATCTAAATCAATCACCCGCTCCGGAAAAATAGATCTATCTGGCCCCCAATCATTAACCTTAACCACGACCGATTTATCGTTTTCTAAGTTAGTTACTTTCAAATATGTGCCACGCTCATATTCTGGATGGGCCGCATATAGACCACCCACACAATGATACCAACTGGCTTGACCTTGTTCAACCTTATCTTCCAAAACCGCCACTTGAGCATAAGGAAATTTTAAATTTATACTCATAGTTTGATCTTCTAAATTAATTTTGGATGGTTGAGCCTCTGACCAAGTTTGCATGGCTGGATTATAAAAATAAATACCCTTACGCAAAACGTTGTCGCTGGTATATTTTATTTTTAAAGTGTAAGCGCCTTGAAAATCAGCAAAATCCGTTTGATTAAATTTATAAACGTATAAATTAGAAATTAAACTTTTATCATCCGGTATAACTAAGCCCGCTCGACCCTCATCGTTTAAGCTTAATTTACTTGGTTGGTTTAAAATTTTTGGCCAAACACCAATTTTAAAATTTTGATCATAACTTTCCAAAGTAAAGCCTTTGTCTAAAATTTCCTGTCCTAAATAAACAACTTTACGTGTTAAAACTGCTTTGGCTTGCACACAGTTAAAATTTATAACTAAGCCAATTATAATTAATAAACTAATGACAATTTTTTTATAATATGTTAACATAAATTAATATAAATTATGCGGGATTAGTACAGTGGTAGTACACGACCTTCCCAAGGTTGAAGGACGGGTTCGATTCCCGTATCCCGCTATTTAGCCCCTTTAGTTCAGTGGTAGAACGGTGGTATCGTAAACCACATACGTCAGTTCGATTCTGACAGGGGGCTTTTTTTATTTTTGACAACTTTTGATAAATTCTTTAAATAATGGATGGGGATGAATGGGCCGTGATTTAAATTCCGGATGAAATTGACAAGCCACAAAAAAGGGATGGTTGGGTAATTCAATCATTTCAACTAATTTGCCATCGGGCGAAGTCCCACTAAAAATTAAGCCTTTATTTTCTAATTCTTGCCGATATTTGTTGTTAAATTCATAACGATGACGATGACGTTCAATAATTTCATCTGTTTTATAAACTTGTTGAACTTTAGTTTTAGCCTTTAAAACACAGGGATAATCTCCTAAACGCATTGATCCACCATAATCCTTGTTTTTAATTTTTTCTTTTTGTTCTGGCAAAATATCAATCACCGGATAAGGTGTTTTGGAATTTATTTCAGTTGAATTAGCATTTTTAAAACCAGCTACATTTCTGGCAAATTCAATCGTAGCTAACTGCATACCATAGCATAAACCTAAAAATGGAATTTTATTTTTACGCGCATAACCAATAGCTAAAATTTTACCCTCGACGCCTCGTTTGCCAAAACCACCCGGCACGATTATACCATCAAATTGTTTTAATTCTTTAAGTTCGTTTGGGCTTTTTTCATATTTATCAGAATCAATCCAATTTAAATTAACTTGGCAATTTTGATACCAACCGGCATGCTTAATAGCTTCAATGACTGAAATATATGAATCAGCTAAAACAAATTTGCCTGTAGCAAAATATTTACCAATAATTCCAATATTTAAAATCTGTTTGGAATTTTTTATTTTATTAATAAAAATTTGCCATTCTTTTAAATCTTGTTTTTTGGCTCTTAATTTAAATTTCTTTAAAATTTGCTTAGTTAAACCATCTTGTTCAAAATTTAAAGGAATATCATAGATATATTCCACATCTGGCGCTGAAATAATATCTTGTTTGTTTAAGTTGCAGGTGATAGAAATTTTACGTTTACGTGAATCATCCATCGGCACAGTCGCTCGACCCAAAACAAAGTCAGGTTGGATGCCCATAGAATTTAAAGTCCGGACTGCGTGTTGAGTTGGTTTGGTTTTCATTTCGCCAATTTTGCCGGGAATTGGTAAGTATGAAAGTAAAATAAATAAAACCTGGCGAGGATTATTTAAATGCATTAAACGTGCCGCTTCAAAATAAATTGAATTTTGGTATTCGCCAACCGTTCCGCCAATTTCGATTAAAATAAAATCGGCCTGACTCTTGCGAGCTAAAAGTTTAATCCGTCGAGTAATTTCTTCAACTGTATACGGTACGGGATCAACACATTTACCTTCGTATTCTAAATTTCTTTCTCTTTGAATAACCGAAGCATAAACCTGACCAGTTGTCATGTAGTTATCTTTGGTTAATTCCTGATCTAAAAATCGTTCATAATTGCCAATATCTTGATCACACTCTAAGCCATCTTTAGTCACAAAAACCTCTCCATGCTCAATTGGATTCATCGTACCAGCATCCACGTTTAAATATGGATCAATTTTCATGGCCGTAACTTTATAGCCCTTACTTTGCAATAATTTAGCAATTGAAGCTGTGGCAATGCCTTTACCTAGGCCAGATAAAACTCCGCCCATGACAAAAATATACTTGGTTTTTGAAGCCATATATTTTTTAATTTTTATTTTTTAAAATATATTATTTATTATCTTCTTTAATTTTCGCCTGAGCTGCGGCTAATCTAGCAATTGGCACTCTAAAGGGCGAACAACTCACATAATTCATACCGACTCGATGACAAAATTCAATTGAGCTTGGTTCACCACCATGCTCACCACAAATACCAACTTTTAAATTTGACCGTGTTTGACGACCCTTATTAATACCCATAGTCACCAATTGACCTACGCCATTTTGATCTAAAACTTGAAAGGGATCGTGCTTTAAAATACCTTTTTTAATATAAATTGGTAAAAATTTACCAGCATCATCACGTGAATAACCAAAAGTCATTTGAGTTAAATCATTAGTACCAAAAGAAAAAAATTCGGCCACTTCTGCCATTTCATTAGCTGTCAAAGCTGCTCGTGGAACTTCGATCATCGTACCAACTAAATAATCAACTCTGTCTCCCCTGTTATTAAAAATTTCTTCTACTGTTTGTCGAGTCATCTCTTCTTGCATTTTTAATTCTTCTTTGGTTCCGGTTAAAGGAATCATGATCTCTGGTTTAACTTCAATACCTTCATTTTTAATATTTAAAGCCGCTTCAATTATGGCTCTCACTTGCATTCGGGTAATCTCAGGATAAGTATTACCTAAACGACAACCACGATGACCCAACATCGGGTTAACTTCGTGTAATTCTTTAACTTTATTACGAATAATTTCAACTGCGACTCCCATTTCATTAGCCATTTCTTGTTGATTAGTTTCTTCATGTGGAATAAACTCGTGCAGTGGCGGATCTAATAATCTAACCGTCACAGGGAAACCATTCATGGCTTTAAAAATGCCTTCAAAATCTTCACGTTGGAACGGCAATAATTTATCCAAAGCCTTTTGGCGACCCATTTCATCTGAGGCTAGAATCATTTCGCGCATGGCTTTAATTCTTTCACCTTCGAAAAACATATGTTCAGTCCGACACAAACCAATTCCCTCAGCCCCAAATTCTCTAGCTATTTGAGCGTCTTTAGGCGTATCAGCATTAGTTCTAATATTTAATTTACGATATTTATCAGCTAATTTCATAATTTCACTAAAATCACCATCTAATTCTGGGGTCTGAGTCTTAATTTGACTATGATAAACTTGACCAGTTGAACCATCTAATGACAACCAATCACCTTCTCTTAATTCTACATCTCTGATTTGCATAGTCCTATTTTTATAATCAACTTTAATTTCACCGGCACCAGAAACACAACATTTTCCCATACCCCTGGCGACTACGGCGGCATGCGAGGTCATTCCACCTCGAGCAGTTAAAATCCCCCTGGCAATATTCATCCCCTCTAAATCTTCCGGTGAGGTTTCTATTCTAACTAAAATAGTTTTGTCAAATTTATCAGCTTCATCGGCAAAAAAAATTATTTGACCAGTAGCCGCACCCGGTGAAGCTGGTAAACCCTTAGTTAAAGGTTGGGCTTGTATTAAAGACTGCGATTCAAAAATAGGATGTAAAAGTTCATCTAATTTATTAGGTTCTTGACGTAATAAAGCCGTTGATTCATCAATTTTACCTTCACGTAATAAATCCATGGCAATTTTAACCATCGCCAAACCAGTGCGTTTGCCATTTCGGGTTTGTAATAACCACAATTTACCATCTTGAATGGTAAACTCTAAATCTTGCATATCTTGATAATGCTCTTCTAATTTATTCTGAATTTGATTTAATTCTTGATAAACTTGTGGCATAACTTCTTCCAAAGAGGGATATTTTTTAACCCTATCTTCTTCAGAAATTTGAGCCAATTTAGCCCAACGCAATGAACCTTCCTTGGTGATTTGTTGTGGTGTGCGTGTCCCAGCTACTACATCTTCGCCCTGAGCATTAACTAAATACTCACCGTTAAAAATGTTTTCACCAGTAGCAGCATCACGAGTAAAAGCTACTCCCGTGGCTGAATTATCACCCATATTACCGAAAACCATAGCTTGGACATTAACTGCCGTTCCCCACTCTTCAGGAATGTTGTTAAGTTGACGATAAACCTTGGCACGGGGATTATTCCAACTATCAAAAACTGCCATAATCGCACCCCAAAGCTGTTGCCATGGATCTTCTGGAAAATCATGACCAGTTTTATCTTTAACTAATTGTTTAAATTTATTAACCAATTCTTTTAAATCAACTGTTTCTAATTGTGTATCTAATTCTACATTTTTGGCCTGTTTAACTTCTTCGATAATCTTTTCAAAAGGATCAATATCATCTTTAGATTCTGGTTTTAAACCTAAGACCACGTCACCATACATCTGCACAAAACGTCGATATGAATCCCAAACAAACCTTTCGTTATTGCTTTTTTTAATTAAACCATAAATAGTCTGTTCGTTTAAACCTAAATTTAAAATAGTATCCATCATACCAGGCATAGAAGCTCGAGCGCCAGAGCGGACAGAAACCAACAAGGGATTATCTTGATTATTAAAGCCAGCTTGCATAATTTTTTCTATTTTTTTAATCCCTTCTTCAACTTCAGCTTTAATTAACTTAATTGTTTTCTCCTTACCTAAATCTTTATATTGAGTACAAACCTCAGTTGTAATAGTAAAACCAGCAGGCACTGGAACGCCAATTAAATCCATTTCAGCTAAATTAGCCCCCTTGCCACCTAGTAAATTTTTCATTTGTGCGTTGCCATCGGCTTGCTGACCACCAAAAGAATAAACTGCCTTATTTTGATTCATAAAAACTTTTTTATTAATTATTATTCTTGTGATTTAATGTTTAATTTAATTTTAAATTTAATGTCATGAGCCAATTTTATTTCTATTTCATGTTCGCCAACTTCTTTAATGTTCTGATCAATTTTTATTTTATCACCGGAAATTATATAGCCCTGTTCTTTTAATAACTGACTGATTTCTTTAGCGTGAACCGCACCAAAAAGATGCCCCTCTTTATTGGTTTTAACTTTTAATTCAAAGTTTTGGTTATTTAATTTTTCAGCCACAACTTGCATTTCTTTTTTATTTTTAGATTCTTGTTTGGCTAAAAATTTTTGTTTCGTTTGAATTTCAGCTATCTTTTGTGGTGTAGCCTTAATGGCTAATTTTTGCGGTAGTAAAAAATTAACTGCATGGCCAACTGCCACTTCTTTAATGTCATTTTTATAGCCCAAATTTTTAACATCTTTTAAAAGTATAACTTGCATATTTTTTTAATTTAATTATTATTTAAAATTTCTAAAGCTCGATCCAATTGTGGATCTGCATCATTATTATAATCATCAATAGTTAATTCAACTTCTTCGTCTGGTATAATACCATTTTCTTCAATACAATTACCCTGCGGTGTTAACCAACGTGCCACAGTTAATTTAACGGCTGAACCATCAGCCAAACTTTCTATGGCTTGAACTGAACCCTTACCAAAAGTTTGTTCGCCCAAAATAGTTGCCAAAGCATAATCTTGCAAAGCGCCGGCCACGATTTCAGAAGCCGAAGCTGAACCCTCATTAGCTAACACGATTGTTGGATAATCATTTAAGCGCGGTAGTTTAGCTGTACTTTTGTATTCAAAAATATCATCGTCAGAAAATTTTTCCTTAACGACAACCTGACCACTTTCTATCCAATGCGAAGCCACTTCAACTGAAACATTTAAATAACCACCCGGATTATTGCGTAAATCTAAAATTAAGGCTTTAGGATTATTTTTTAAAATATTATCTAAAGCTGTTACAAATTCTTTTTCAGTCTTATCATTAAAGCTCGACATTTTAATATAGCCCACATCCCCCTTCATTTCGGCTTTAACTGTAATAATTTTAATCACCTCGCGAATAATTTCAAATTCCTGTGGCTGTTCAAAATTGTCGCGCATGATAGTTAAAACTACCGGAGTACCTTTTTCACCACGAATTAATTGCACGGCTTTATCTAATGGCATACCACGCGTATCTAAATTATCAATTGCTAAAATCTGATCACGCGGACGTAACCCAGCACGTTCAGCTGGAGTGTCTGGTAAAGGCGCCACAATCATTAATTGCGATTTTTTAATACCAATTTCAGCCCCAATGCCTTCAAATTTACCCGAAAGTTCTTCTGTAAATTCCTGTGACATTTGAGGATCTAAAAACATAGAATAAGGATCTTCCAAACCCGCCACCATCCCAGCCAAAGCTGAATAAAAAAGTTTAGTCTCGGCCACCGGCTGATCAACATAATTTTCTTGTAACTTATTCCATAACTGCCAAAATAAATCAAAATCCACATCTTCATGTAAATACGCCTCACCGTTATTTTTATTTAAAATCTGACCAAAATCTAGAGGCTGATTCATCTGTTTTCGGCCAATCAAAAAACCAACTATAAAAACAATAATACATAATAAAACAAATAAATAAACCAAAAAACTTTGTTTAATTTTAGAACATTGACGCCAATTTATTTTCATAAAATTATTTTAAAACAATTAGTCTATTGTATCATAATTAAAAATTCAGGTCAAAAAAATCATTCAAATATTTAAACAGCTAAACATCCAAACAAAAAACAAAATTTTTATTTATTATAAACTTTAAATCTGAGTAATGAGTGTTATTACTAGAGAGCCAGCAGTGCCCCGTGGCAATCCCATAAATCAACGCATTAAACTCTAATTCGCAAGGGATTACTTCGTCTGTCTGCCGAATCGGCGGAATCCCTCGCAATGACAATAAAAGGCGACATTCAAAAATGTCGCCTTTAAATAATAGAATGTTGAAATATCTATTCCACCCGCTCAATCTGCGCGCCTAATTTTTGTAAGCGTTCAGCTATGTTTTCATAACCCCGATCTACATTTTCCGCTTCGTTAATTATAGTCTCACCATCCGCAATTAAACCAGCAATAATCAACGTTGCCCCTGCTCGTAAATCAAAACTTTTTATTTCCTGTCCATATAACGGCGTTGGTCCAGTTACGATTATTCTATGTGGATCGGCCACAATCGCGTTGGCACCCATTTTAATTAATTCTTGAACATAATTAAAACGACCCTCATACATTGTTTCTTGAATTAAAGTCGTGCCCTGACATTGAGTTGCTAAAGCCCCAAACGGCGCCTGTAAATCAGTTGGAAAACCAGGATATGGCATGGTTTGTAATTTGAAACCTTGCAATTTTAAGGTTGGTTCAATTTCAACATAATCTTCTCCAATTTTAAAATTTATACCAATTTCTTTCATTTTTAAAAAAATCAATTCTAAATGCTCTGGTATAATATTTTTAATTTTAACTTTACCGGCGGTTAAAGCTGCCATAACCATAAAAGTGCCAGCTTCAATTTGATCAGGAATAATTGTATATTCAGTGCCTTTTAATTTTTCGACTCCTTGAATTTCTAAAGTATGAGTTCCTATGCCACTGATTTGAGCTCCCATGTTATTTAAAAACAAACATAAATCTTGAACGTGCGGTTCAGCAGCAGCCAATTTAATAGTAGTTTTGCCCTGAGCTAAAACCGCAGCCATAATGGCATTTTCTGTGGCTGTCACTGAAAATTCTGGTAAAACAATGTAATTACCTTTTAAACTAGTTGATCTTAAATGAATAATATCTTTAACTTGATTAATTTCAGCCCCTAGTTTTTCTAAAACATACAAATGCGTATCAATTGATCTTTTACCGATAATACATCCACCAGGCTCAGGCACATCGACTTCGTGAAATCTGGCCATCATCGGACCCAAAAGTAAAATAGAAGAACGCATTTGTTTGATGGCTTTTTGATTTAATTCATTAAAACCGACATCTTGGTTGGTAATTTTAAGACTATGTTCCGCCGTCCATTCAATTTGACTTCCTAAACTCTTCAAAATATCTATCATCTTTTCAACATCTGAAATACGTGGTATATTGTGAATAAGACAAGTTTCTTGTGTTAATAAAGTGGCAGCTAAAATTGGCGTGGCTGCATTTTTCATGCCCATCACTTCTATTTCTCCATGTAATTTTTGACCACCTTGGATAATAAATTTAGACATAAATTTATTTTAAAAAATTATTAATTTATTTAATTAATTATAACTTTAAAAATAATTTAAAGCAAACTCTATGACTCTAGGTACTCGACGTTTTTTATATATATTTTTCATTTTACTTTTTTTGTTAATAACCCCCTTGGTTCTTTTACTGAGCAGTGGCTATCGTTTTGATTTTAAAAAACAAAACTTAGTTACGACCGGCGGGTTAGTAATTAATTCTTACCCCAAAGGCGCTAGTGTCACTTTAAACGGTCAAGCTCAAAAGGTTCCATATTTAGAAAAATTCTTTTTGATTTTTAAAAATATTTTTGGTCAACGCAAATATGGTGGTACCACTCCATCTTTATTTAATAATTTACGTGCTGGCCAATACGACATAGATATTTATAAAAATAATTATCAGACTTGGCACAAAAAATTATCTATCGACAATCAAAATATTACTTTTGCTGAAGATATTTATTTATTTTTAGAACACGTCAAAACTGAAAATTTAATTACCGATAAAATGGATTTAATTGCTTTATCAACTGATAAATCTAAACTGGCCTGGACAACTCAAATCGATGATCAATTTCTAGTCAAAATTACTAATTTAAAAAATTACAAAACTCAAGTTTTTTATCAAACAAGCAATCCAATTCAATCTTTATCCTGGTCACTAGAAAATAATCTTTTAATTGCTGAACAAAAAAACACAGAAATTAATTATTTTGTAATTAATTTTTATCGACCACAAGAAATTGTTGATTTGCAAAAATTCCGCATCACTCAATCTTTTTTAGATCCCTACGGTCTGTCTTTTAATAAATTATTTTGGTCAACTGAAGATGAAAACATCCTCTATGGTTTAAATCAAGGTATAATTTATCAAATTGATTTGTACACTTTATCAATCGAGAAAAAAATTAATTTATTTAATTTACAAACCGCTGGTCGACAGGATGTAATTTATTCTAATTTTATAATACAAAACGAAAATTTAATTTATTTAGAAAATTCTTTTGGTCAACTAGCTCTAAAAGAAGTTAATCTCAACGACAAACAACCCAACCCGCAATTAATCACTCTTTTAGATAAAAATGGTGATTATCAATTCATGGATACTCATTTAGATTTAATAACTTTATTTGATAAACATAATCAACAATTGCGCTTAATTAATACTCAAGCTAAGGAAGATAAAATTATTCTTAAAGACGAAGCCCTATATTTAAGCTGGAATAAAAATCATACCCAATTATTGTATTCTAATAATTTTGAAATTAATATCTTCACGCCCGACACAGATTTAACTCAACGCTATCCCAACCATCAACGGCAAACTATCAACCGTTACAGTCAAAATTTACAATATGTTAACTGGCACACTAGTGAAAAATATTTAATCTTAAGTTTAGATAATAATTTACAAGCCCTAGAACTTGATAATCGCAATTTTCAAAATTCTCATCAGCTTCTAGAATCAACATCTATACAACAAATATTTTTCACTGATGACGTTGATTTTTTATATTTAATCGGCACCATAAATTCGAAAACTGGTTTATTTAAAATAAAAATACATTAAACTTTGTCTAAATAAAAAAACACGCTTAATTTTTCAAACGTGTTTTTTTATATAAATAAATTATTCAACCCCAGCTAATTCTTTTTCTTCATCTGTCATAACTTCTTGAGCTACTAATTTACTCGCTCGCATTAGAGATGGTAAGGTGCCGGCATCAGTCCACCAGCCTTTTAAAACTTCGAACTGCATAGTACCTTGCTTTACATAAAAATTATTTACATCAGTGACTTCTAACTCGCCTCGTCCAGAAGGCTTTAAGGTTTTAATTACATTCCAAACTTGTTTGTCATACATATAGATACCCACCACCGCTAAATTACTTTTAGGTTGTTGAGGCTTTTCCTCAATACCAACAATTTTGTCGCCATTAATTTCAGCCACACCAAAACGACTCGCATCATTTACTTCTTTTAAAAATATTTTAGCGCCCTTTTCTTGGTTTCTAAACTTTTCAACCGCGCCAATAATATCATCATAAAAGATATTATCACCCAAAATAACAGCCACTTTTTGTTCATCAGCAAAATCTTCGCACAAACCTAAGGCCTGGGCAATACCACCAGCCTCTTCCTGAACTTCAAACGAAAATTTAGCATTAAAATCTTTGCCCGAACCTAACAAATTAAGGAAATGACCGGCATGACCAGGACCGGAAACAATCATAATTTCTTTAATTCCAGCCTGAGTTAATTTTTCAATTGGATAATAAATCATTGGTTTATTATAAACCGGCAAAAGATGTTTGTTGGTAACTTTAGTGGCTGGCATTAAACGTGTGCCATGGCCACCAGCTAAAATTATACCTTTCATAAATATATTATTTATTATTTAAATAATCTTTTAAAGCCTCTTGCCAATTTCTCATTGGCTCTAATTTAGTGTTTATTAACATTGAATAATGCGGTCGAGGCGCGGGAAGAGGATATTCGTGAGTTAAACACGGTTGTATTTTAACATCTATGTTTGAAATTGCAAGAGCTGTTTTAGCTAATTCATACCAGCTAATTCCCCTTTCTGACGTTTGGTTGGTGATATGATAAATCCCCTTATCTAAATTTTGCTGAATCATTTCTTTAATTTTTTGAGCTAAATCTAAGGTGTAGGTCGGTTTACCAAATTGATCATTAATTACTTTTAATTCATCTCTTTCTTTACCTAATCTCAAGATCGTATCAATAAAATTTTTACCATGCCGGCCGTATAACCATGAAGTGCGAATCAAATAATAGTTTAAATTTTTTTGATTTAAAACGGCTTGTTCTCCCAACCATTTTGAATGACCATAAAAATTAATTGGATCGGGCAAATCTTCTTCTTTATAACCTTGAGAATTTTGACCATTAAAAACATAATCTGTGCTAATATGAATAAATAAAATATCATTATCGGCGCAAGCTTGAGTCAAATATTCAATAGCTTGACCATTAATTAAATTAGCTAAATTTTGATTGCTTTCCGCTCCGTCAACATTAGTATAACCAGTGGCGTTGATAATAATCTCTGGTTTTAATTCTGTAATTTTTTGTTTAACCTCGTTTGCTTGAGTAATGTCCAACTCAGCTTTATCCCAAGCAGTTAAATTATAGTTTTGAAAAATTTTTACTAAATCTGTACCCAACATGCCCTGAGCTCCCAAAATTAAAATTTTTCTTTTTTTATCAATTTGTTCATCCATAAATTAAGTGGTATAATATTTTTATCTTATCATATTTTAGTTTTTAAAACAATAACTTTAAACTTATGTTTAATTTTAAAAAAGATAGAAAAATTGTTCAACTCTCAACCATTGTGGTCTCTATAATTTTAATTTTAATTGCGGTAGGTATTAGTGTCTATATTTATCCGCAACTCCCCAATCAAATGGCCTCCCACTGGAACACTCAGGGCGAAGTTGACGGCTATTTAAATAAATTTTGGGGAGCATTTTTGATGCCTATCATTTCTTTGGCAGTTTTAATTTTATTTATCCTCTTGCCACGTTTAGATCCTAAAAAAGAAAATTTGGAAAAATTTAGTAGCTATTTTAATTTTTTTATTGTGGCGATTACTTTATTTTTCTTATATATGCACATTATTACTTTAGCTTGGAATATTGGCTATAAAATAAACATTAGTGAAATGATGATTCCCGGTCTGGGATTATTAATTTTTTATTGTGGCATTTTAATCAGTCATGCGCAACAAAATTGGTTCATCGGTATTCGCACACCCTGGACATTAAGCTCTAAAAAATCTTGGGAAAAAACACACACACTTGGTGGCATCTTATTCAAACTCTGTGGTGGCCTTATTCTTTTAAGCGCCTTGTTTAATGATAAATATACACCCCTTTTAATTTTAATTCCCTTGATTGTCAGCATTATTTTTTTATTTATTTATTCTTATATTATATACAAAAAGGATCGATTTAAAATATTTTAAAATTCTAAAACACAAAAGATGTCCTAAGCGTAGGACATCTTTTTTTGATTTTTAAACTAAAGTTTAGTTATCATTTTTCTCAATCTTAACTAAATAATCGGCATTAGCTGGAAAAGTTCCGCCTTCTGGAGTTTCTACAACTACATTCCCATCTTCCTGAATTTCGACTACTTTTAATTCCTGACCACCTCTAACCAAAGCAGCATCGTACATGTCTATTTTTCCTTTTTCATTACCAGCGTCAACTCCATTGACGCCTTCCTCTGTCCATGTAACAACATCCCCTACTTTAAATTTTGGTTTTTCGTTTTCTTTTTCTTCTGGCAAAAATTGCCCCTCTCTATTTTCCATAAATTTTATATTAATAATTAATTATCCTCTTTCCTTTATTCTACCCCCCCCCGATTGCTTATGTCAAACAAGTTATTCACAGATGTAAAGAGAATCCCAATGAAAGTCAGGGTCATCTGAAACAAAAAATCTCCCCCTCCTTTTTCAAGAAGGGGGTTAGGGGGTGGTTAATTTTGATTTTTACTTTCAGTCAGAACCACCCCTTTATCCCCTCCTTAGTAAGGAGGGGAAATAAACCCAAAACCTAACACTTATTATTTTTTTCCATACTGCCTTTCATAATATTCCCGACACTCTCCTGATTTAATTCTCTGCCGCCATTCTTGATTATCTTTACACCAATCAATAGTTTTTGTATGGCTTGTTCAAAATTATAATTTTTAAAAAAATAAACGACCTACATATCTTTTGTGAGTCGTTTATTTTAAAGATGAATCTTAATTAATGATTGTTACTTTTTAATTTTTGATTTCTTCTTATTATTTTTCTTGACTATATTTTTAACTGGTTTTTCTATTTTTTCTTTCTTTACAACCTTTCTTTTATTTTCTTTTACAATTGATTTTTTATTTTTTGAGGAAATTGGTTGTGCCTTTTCAATTATCACCTTTGGTTTTAATTCTTTTGATAATAAAGTTGGACATAAAACCTTTAAAATTTTATCAAGTTTAACATTAAGAATATCAAATTGTTCTTTATATTGATTTACCGATGGACTGCTAATATTTTTAATTACAGGATAATTATTACCATCTTTGTTAAAACATTCATTACAATAAACTGGTTTTTCTCCTGTTGGTCTGAATGGTAGCTCAAAATTTTTTCCACATTTACTGCATATCGCATCAAACATCTGTCTATCGGATTTAAATCTCTCGCGACTTCCTCTTTCAGAATGATTATTAGATCTTGAATTTCCTCCATGCTTTGCAAAACATTGGTTACAATAAATTGGTTTGTCACTACTTGGCTTAAAAGGAATTTCACATTTTTTGCCACAATCACTACAAATTGCTTCATGCATTTGTGGTCTTTCTCTATTTCTTCTGTCTCTATTACTAAAACTTCTATTACGATCAAACGTTTTATTAAAACTCACCATATGTTTTGATGTTATTTTTTATTAATCTAATGAGAGCATTATAGAACAAATACAAATATAAAGCAAATAAAAAAATTTAATAGTATTTTTTATACTCTCCCGATTTAATTCTCTGCCACCATTCTTGGTTATCTTTGTACCAATTAATAGTTTTTTGCATGGCTTGTTCAAAATTATATTTTGGCTCCCAGCCAAGTTCATTTTTAATTTTGTTGGCCTCAATAGCATAGCGCCGATCATGTCCTGGTCGGTCTTGAACATATTCAATCATTTCATCGCCAAAACCCATTTGTTGCAAAATTAAATTGGTAATTTCTAAGTTATTCTTTTCTGCATTGCCACCGACACAATAAGTCTCACCTGTTTTGCCTTGATGTAAAACCAAATCAATCGCTTCACAATGGTCCTCCACATACAACCAGTCACGCACATTTAAACCATCGCCATATAAAGGCACTTTTTTATTTTCAATTAAATTAGTCACAAACAAAGGAATTAATTTTTCTGGAAATTGATATGGTCCATAATTGTTCGAACAATTAGTAATGGTTGTCTGTAAATTATAAGTATGTTGATAAGCACGAACCAAATGATCAGAAGCGGCCTTTGAAGCTGAATACGGACTATGTGGATCATACGCAGTCTGTTCATTAAATTTACGATTTTCGTCCAATCCCAACGAACCGAAAACTTCGTCAGTTGAAACATGATGAAAACGTTTATTATGCTTACGCGCGGCGTTTAATAAGGTAACTGTGCCTCCAATGTTAGTTTCAATAAAAGCGCCGGGGTCTAAAATTGATCGATCAACGTGTGATTCGGCAGCCAAATGAATTATAGCATCACAATCTTTAACCAATCCGTCAACCAATTTAGCATCATTAATATCGCCTTTAATAAATTTGTAATTTTGATTTTTCTCTACTTGTTTTAAATTTTCTAAATTTCCAGCATAAGTCAATTTATCTAAATTAACAATTTGATAATCTGGATATTTTTTAAACATGTGGTGGATTAAGTTTGAACCAATAAAACCTGCTCCACCAGTAATTAAAATTTTCATATGATTTTTGATATAAAAATATAAAAAATTAAATCTTAGTAACAGCTCCATAAGTGTGGTAGCAACCAAACATTTTTATCTGTCATCCCGAATTTAATTCAAAATCTATTATATGCTAACCTAGATGCTGAAATAAATTCAGCATGACAATTCTACGGCTTATTTATTTAATTCCTATTTACAATTCTGGATCAAAATTCAACATATCTGGCATATCCATCATTTGCACGCCGACGGGTAATTCAAATAAACTATCATCTATATCATCAAAACTAATATTTTTAACTTCATAGGTGCTACTCATGTCATTGCTTTCCATAATTGACTTAAGCGTTAAACCATATTTTTCCCATAACCACATGGTAATTTTTTGTTCAGGTTGTTGGCATTCAATTACCAAACATTTTTTATCGTCAATTATTTCTTTGCCTGTCTCGCGACAAGTGTCGTCAATCATATTTTTGCGTTCTTCTGGGGTTGATAAATCTTCTGACTGTAAAGCTGTTAATTGTAATTGCATAGCTGTATTTTGATTCGGCATATATAAATAAACTACTTGTGCGTCCTGGTTAATTATCATCACAACTTCCTGACCAAGCATACTCGTTTCTTTACGAATTTTATTATTTTTAACATAACCTTGGGTTATCATTTCTTGCCCGTTAATATTAGCAACTTCTTGGTAACTCATCTGTTGAACTTTTTCAAGATTATTTAAAAAAGAATTCAAATCATTTTGACTATTATTAATCTCAGAATTATTTTTTTTACCACAACCAGCCAAAGTTAAGCTTAAAGCTAAAATTAAAATTAAAATTGTTTTTTTTGACATAAATTTAAATTTAATTATTTTTTAAAAAATTTTTATAAAAAAACCAAGCTACAATACTTAAACCATCTCTAATCTTATTTTCCTGTATCATCTGATCTATTTCTTCAACACTAAATTCTTGAATTTTCATTCCAATTTCACTACTTTCTCTTTTTATTTTTCCAGCCTTTAAATCGGTTGCTAAATAAAAATGAGCTATTTCGTTTGAATATCCCGGTACTAGATCGACTTCACCTAATGATTCTATTTTACCAGCTCGCCAACCCGTCTCTTCCTCTAATTCGCGACAAGCTCCATCTTGGTATCTTTCGCCCTTTTTACAACTACCCATAGTAAAATTCCAAGTCCACCTTTCAACTGGATAGCGGTATTCTTGAGTTAAAAAAATTTTTCCATCGCTTTTCTGTGGAATAATTACTGCGCAATGAATTCTTTCAACAACAACATATTTACCATTTGATTCGTCGGCTTTTATAATTTCGTCTTCACGAATATCTAACCATGAGCTATGATAAATATAATGTGATTTTATTTTTTTAATTGGCCTTTCTTGATCAAACATTTTATCTTCAAAATTTATTTTATCTCTGCTATAATTTTTTGCTGATATTCTTCCATTTCATTATTTTGATATTTTAAAGTTGGCCAAAAACTAGACAAACCATCATCATAATAACGTGGAATTAAATGCACATGAAAATGTAACACATCAATTCCCACAACCGAAAGAGCTACATAATCAGCTCCGGTTGCACGTTTAATTACTAACATGATGTTTTTAGCTTGCAAAAAAATATATTGTAATAATTCATCTGGCATAGCTAACATATTTTCATAATGTTCTTTGGGAATAATTAAAACATGTCCTCGGCTAACCGGATTAATATCTAAAAATGCTAAAACTTTTTCATCTTCATAAACCTTACTAGCCGGTATTTCTCCGGCAACTATTTTACAAAAAAGACAGTCCATAATTTTTATCTAATTATTTTTTAAATCAAAATTAACCTAACCCATTTTAATTTCCCAATTATATGGAATTGAAGGATCGTCATACGATAAACGATATTCATCGGGTTCTTTATAATTATATGCTTCCGTTGGAACACTTACAGCAATGGCCTCGCATTCACCAATATTTTTCCAACCATGATAAATCATTGGTGGAATATGAATTAAAAGTGGATTATGTTCTCCAACAAAAAATTCATTAATTTCTCCCTTAGTTGGGGAGTCTTCTCGATTATCATATAAAACAACTTTGAGCATTCCATGCGCGCAGACTACATTATCAGTTTGAATTTTATGATAATGCCAGGCCTTTATAACACCCGGATAATTAGTGGTCATATAAACTTGACCAAATTTTTCATAACACTCATCATCGTTACGAAGTATTTCCATTACCCTTCCTCTTTCATCTGGAATAATTTTTAACTTTTTAGTTTTGACTCCTTGAATCATAATTTTTATATTTACTAGTTATTAAGCTTATTATAGCACTTGATAAACAAAAAATCAAAAAAAACCTTAAATCTATCCAAACAAAAACAAAACTTCCCCAAGCATCTTTTAATAATAAAAATATAAAAAGTAAAATAGAACTAATTACAAAAATATCGCGACTTATAAAAAATATATAAAATTTGGTGATATTTTTCATTAACTTAAAATTCTATTTAAATAATTTTTAAATCTTGGCCAAAAATCATACCAATGCCAAGGTTCTTTATTTAATTTAACTTCAAGGTGACTAATTTTTATTTGGCCACGATAATAATCAATTTCTGGGGCCGAAATCACAAACTCAATTTTATTGTTTTGGCTAGGTAAACTTTCAAAAATAATCGTTTTTTCTTGCCAAGACGAATTTATTAAATCCATTTCGTTAACAGAATGTTTATCTAAAATTTTTAAATCCACCGCGCCAGTTTCTCTTAAATGTACCACGCCTAAACTAATTTCCGGCTGTCCGATATTTTGATAAATAATTTTAACTTGTGCAGTTTTAAATGCTCGCGGTACGCTTACAAAAAAATAAACTGGTTCACCAACTATAGTTTGATAACATTTTTGATCTGAACATTCAGTTCGCCAAACCCTAACTGCTGGATAAAAATCAGAAATAAAATAAGATTTATGTTTGAAATCTTTAACGCCAACAATCTGACCGCTCGGCACAAAATCTTGAATAATAACAAAAAAAACTAAACCAATAGCGATTAAAACTAAAACACCACGAATAATTTTTAAACTTTTAGACATTATTTCATTTTAACATTTTGCAATATTAAAGCAATAAAAAAATTCCATTGTAAACCCTCTATTTTTGGGTTATAATATTAAAATAAACCATCTTTAATTATGAAAAAAGTTTTAATCATTAGTTATTTTTTTCCGCCCAGTGGTGGTGGCGGTATCCAGCGGACTTTGAAATTTATTAAATATTTACCAAAATTTAATTGGCAACCTTTTGTTTTAACTTCACATCAAAAAGGTTATTGTCATTTACAAAAAGAAGAAGCTAATCAAATTTCTAAAAATATTAAAATTAAGCGTACTTTATGTCCATTTTATAAATTTTTAACTTTCCCTGGTTTTTCTAAGCCTAATTTAAAAAACTTTTTACTGAGAATTTTAAAATGGCCACTCCTCTTTTTTATACCCGATCAATTTATGGGCTGGACACTAACCTCGCGTTTAGCTGGTTTAAAATCAATTCTAGAAGAAAAAATTGATTTAATCTATACCACTGGCCCTCCATTTTCAACTCATCTCTTGGGTAATTTTTTAAAAAAGAAGACTCACTTACCTTGGGTAGCTGATTTTAGAGACAGCTGGGTAACTAACCAACATTTACCGCAAAATATTATTTTTAAAATTCAACGTCAAATTCTAAAAATTTACGAAAAAAAAGTCGTCCAGCGAGCTGATATGATTGTTTGCAACACCGAACCCATGCGTCAAGATTTCATTCAACGCTATTCACATATTAAACAAGATAAATTCGTAACCATCACCAATGGTTTTGACTCGGAAGATTTTGCTAATTTAAAATCCAAAATCAAAAATGCTAAATTTACTTTAACTTATACTGGATCTTTTGCTGGCCTTCAAACTCCTAAATTTTTTGTTCAAGCTTTAAAAAAATTAATTATTGATCAACCTGATTTTAAAAAAAACTTATTAGTTCAATTTATTGGTAATTTTAGTCAAGACGAACAAAATCTTTTTCAGCAACCTGTGTTCAAAAATATTGTTCAAGTTATTCCTGAAACGAATTACCTTTCAACACTAAAATATCAACGCCAAGCTGATGTTTTACTTTTAATTCTTTCCATTTCCACTGATCAAGGTGGTGATAAAATTTATTGTGGCAAAATGTTTGAATATTTAAATCAGCCCAATCCAATCTTAACCCTAGTTCCCCAACCCAGTATTAGCGCTGATTTAATTAAAAATTTACAAGCTGGCCCAGTGGTTGAATTTAATAATATTCAAGGCATCCAACAAGCTATTTTAAATTTATATCAACAATGGCAAAATGATACTTTAATTCGACACTTACCAACAAATAAAATTAAAAAATTCGATCGACGTTATTTAACTCAACACCTCAGCCAAATTTTTGATAATTTATTTTAAATATTAATTTGTATCTGTATTTGTATTTGTATTTTCACATAGATCGAGACGGGGGTCTGGGGGCGGTATTGAGCCCCTTATAAGTCAAGTGAGATTTAAATTGGTGTGAGGCGAATTAGCGCCCCCAGAACTTTTGCTTCTTTTGGTTACAAAAGAAGGTAAAATATTTATAAACTAAATTATGGACAATCAACAAAATTTAACTCCCAAAATCAGTATTATTATTCTTAATTATAATCGTTTGAACGACACGCGAGAGTGTTTAAATTCTTGTCAAAAAATAGATTATCCAAATTTTAATGTTATTCTGGTTGATAATAATTCTAAAAATAATCAAGCTGATATTTTACAAAACGAGTACACTAATTTTGTTCAGGTTATCAAAAATTTTAAAAACTATGGATTTGCCCAAGGTAATAATATTGGCATCACTAAGGCGCTAAAAAATCCCGAAATTGAATATGTTGTGTGCTTAAATAACGACACACGAGTTGAAGCTGATTTTTTAAATCAATTAGTTAAAACCGCCCAACAAGGTTATGATATGATAAACGCCACAGTTTATCAATATGACCAACCAGATAAAATTGATAATTTAGGTATGCAAGTTACCCGTTCAATATTAACTTTTAATCGTTTAAATTCAGATTCTCCTCTCTTCTGTCCCACCGGTTGCGCCGTTCTCTATTCGCGTAAACTTTTAGAAAAAATTAAATTTAATAATCAATTTTTTGATGCTGATTATTTTTGCTACGCTGAAGATTTTGATTTAGGTTTTCGAGCTTTACTCCAAGGCTTTAAACCCGCCGTGGCTGATCAAGCGATTGTTTATCATAAAGGCTCACAAACTGCCGGTCAGATGAGTGATTTTGCCTTATATTATTCCTACCGTAATATTTATTATACTCTGATTAAAAATTTGCCATGGCAATTGCTTTTGAGATTTTTAATTAAAATTAAAATCGGTCACTGGGCTATTATTATTTTAAATATTAAACGTGGACATGGTAAAACTATTTTTAAGGCTTACTTTCATGCCGCCTGTGATATGTTTAAAATACTTAAAAAACGAAAAATTATTCAAAAATATAAAAAAATTAGCAACGCCGAATTACTAACTTATTTTACACCGACAATTTTTTCTAAAGATTATCTTAAAAAATAATTTATTTTAAAAACTATATTTTAAAAATTTATGGTTTTTTTTGTTATTAAAATTATGATAATAATTTTTGATATAACTCAATTAATCCATAGCCAACCCGTGTCCAGTTATATTTTTTTTCAATTAATTGCCTGGCCTGTTGCGCCATTTCCTGACGCTTAATGTTGTGAACTAATAAAAATTCCAATTTTTGAGCTAAATCTTGACTATTATTAATTTTAGATAATAAGCCCGTTTGATAATCATCAATTACTTTTCTAACACCAGGCAAATTAGAAACTACACACGGCTTGGCACACGCCATCGCTTCAAGTAAAACCAAACCAAAAGCTTCTGATTGATCAATTGATGGTAAAACGAAAACATCGCTTAAATTATAATAATTTGGTAAATATCTATCTTGAATATAGCCAGTAAAAATAATGTCTCTATTTAAATCTAAGTTTAAATTAATAACATCTTGCTGATATTTTTGAATTAAATCTCCCCCCCCAACAATCAATAACTTTACCTGGCGATGATAATCTTCTTTTAATTTTTTAATTGCCCTAAACAACACCGGCAAACCCTTGAAATAATGTGCTTTATCTAGTCCTCCCACAAATAAAATAATTTCATCTTCTGGTTTTAAATTATACTTTTTTAATAATTTTTGGTTTTTAAATTTAGGCTTAAAAAATTCAGCGTCAACACCAAAAGCTAGTTCTCTAAATTTATTTTTATTTTTAAAATAAAAATCTTTAACTTGAGAATTTTGAATATAATCCAAAGAAGAAACTAAAATTAAATCAGCGATTTTTAAAACCCGTTGACGCCAAACTAAATTATAAATTTGATAAATTTTACCCAGCCAACCTTTATTTTTAACATCCATGTGATAATAAACCACTAGTTTAAATTTTTTATTAAATAATTTTTTAGCCAGCCAAACAATTTTATCAGTTAAAAAGAAGGGATAATGTAATTGTACTACATCAAATTCTTTTAATTTCCAAATCAAAGAAAATAAAACCGCTGCTTTACGAAATTTAAACAAAGGTTTAATTAAATTAACCTTAACTTTGGAAATTTCTAAAGCTTGAGTTGTTTTATCATAACGTGGAGTAAAAACGGTAACCTTGTGGCCCAAATTAGCCAATTCTTTAACTTGATGATAACAAGCCTTGCCAATACCACCGCCATATGGCGGATAAACACAAGTAATGTGAGCAATTTTCATATTTACCAAAAAATAAATAATTTAATAATTTGCCAATATAAATTAAAAAATATATTAGCTAATTTAATCACTGGCGAATCAAATCCTTCAAATTTAATTACACCGGTCAAAAGATGTTTTAAATCTCTATCTTTTAAAACTCGTTTATTTTGAATTGCACACCTAGCTTTTAGAGTTTTGGGTAATTTAGACAAAAACGAAAAATAACTTTTTATTTTCCAAGTAAACCAACTTGATTTTAAACTAAACAAAACAATGCCAATTTCCATCATCAACAAAGCTGGTAAAATTAAAATCAAAGTGCCAATTTTAAAATTTTTAAGTAAAAACCAAAATCTCGCTCGTTCCATCCAAAAAAACTTTTTTTTATTTTCTGAAAAAGAATATTTATGATACACCACACCACTTGGCACTAATTTAATTTCATAACCCATCATCCAGGTCTGCCAACCCAATTCCAAATCATCATGATACATAAAATAATATTCTGGCAACAATCCCACTCTCTCAAAAACTTCTTTTTTAACCAACATGGCCGCTCCCGAAGCATAAGTTATGTCTTTAATTTCGTTACTCAAATTATCTGGTTGAAAACAATCTCCAGAATAAGCCAAGCCCAAATAATGAATTTTGTTGCCTGATGTTTGAATTTTATCTTTATCGGGCCAGAGCAAAATTTTAGGTTGGACAATACCAATTCTTTCATTGTTTTCCATTGTTGTAATTAAATTGTTCAAACAATTTTCATCAACCATTGTATCTGGATTAAGAATAAAAACATAATCATATTTTTTTTCTAGTGCATATTTGATGCCCACATTATTTCCCGCGCAATAACCTAAATTTTGCCTGTTTTCTATTAAAGTTATGTTTGGGTAATTCTTTTTTATAAATTCAGCTGACTCATCGCTAGAATTATTATCAATTACTATGATTTCTAAACCATCTTTTGGATAATTTAATTTTTGTAAACTCGAAAAACAGTCTTGTAAATATTCAAGGCTATTGTAAAGTAAAATTATGATGGCGACTTTTGGTCTTGACATAAAATTAATAATAAATTAAAATAAACAAATCAATCGAACATTGCAAAAATTAAATTAGGAGGAAAAATGCTTATGGGTCCATTCGGTGATGCACAATATATTCCACATCCTTGGGAAAAAGAAATTGAAGAAGCAACCCGTAAACTTTATCAATTCTTTATGAGAACGTTAGATGAAAAAAACCGCAAGGAATCTTTTTTTAAGGTTCTACGGATTCTTTTAAGTTTTGACCCCGTCCAGCGTAAGGAAGATTTAATGGTGTTAGCTGAAAATGCAATCAGCAAAATCGAAAATAAAGATTGTCCCGTTAAAAGTCCATACGAAAAACAGATACGGGAAATTTATAATTTTTTGGAAAAACAACCAACACCAAAAGTTACCTACGAAAAAATCTTTAAAAATGTTTTTTACTGTCTCGTAGAAAATTCTTCTATCGTTATTATCCATCTTTGGACATGGGACGAAAGAACTATAGAAAAAAGCGTCAAAATAGTCAGAAAAAATAACTAATCTATTAAGCCCCGTACAACGCATTATATATATTATATATTGTTTTGATGGGGGCTTTTTTATTTACCCAAAAACTCTTTTTTAAAAAATTATTTATTTTTTCAAAAAACTCTTTAATTTTTAATAAAACAATTTTAGTTCGATTCTCCCCTCCTTTTTAAGGAGGGGGTTAGGGGGTGATTGATCATATTTTCAAAACCAACCAGAACCACCCCTTTATCCCCTCCTTGGTAAGGAGGGGAAATTATTTCCCCAAAAAACCTTTTAATTTATCAAGAAACTATTTTGGTGCGATTCTCCCCTCCTTTTTAAGGAGGGGGCGGGGGTGGTTGATCGTCAATTACCCCAAATCCAACTTCTTACAAAAATAATATAAATCATCCAAAACATCATCTAAATTATTTAAAACATCTTTATTGGTATAGCGCTTAATATTAAAACCACGTTCTTCAAAAAATTTAAATCTTTTCATATCTTTTCTAACCTGTTTATCTAAACCATGCACGTCTCCTTCCAATTCGACTATCAAATTCAATTTAGGACAATAAAAATCTACAATATACTTACCAACACCATGTTGTCTTCTAAATTTATAACCCGCAGAGCTATTTCTCAACTTTTTCCATAAATTTATTTCTGCTTGCGTCATATTGTTACGCAACCTCTGTCTAGTGCTTTTTTGCCGTTTTTGATTATAAAATGAAGCCATATTTTATAAATTAATTAAGAACCACCCCTTTATCCCCTCCTTGGTAAGGAGGGGAAATTATTTTTTCAAAAAAATTCTCAATTTTTTCAACGACCAAGTATTCACCACGTCTGGCTTTTCTAACCAACCCCGGCGCGCCGTGGCGACTCCAAAATGGATTAAATCTAATCCCTCTTCAGAATGCGCATCAGTATTAATTATAATTTTAGCTCCCATTTCTTTAGCCCGCCGACAATTTATATCATTCAAGTCCAAGCGCATAAAATGGCTATTCAACTCTAAAATCTTATCATTTTTAGCACAAAAAGCCAAGATCTGATTTAAATCAACCTCATAACCTTCACGTTTATTAATTAATCTGCCAGTCGGATGAGCCAATATTTTAACGTACGGATTGGCTAAGGCTGTCAAAATACGTTGAGTCATTTTTTCTCTAGGCATTTTAAACCCCTGATGAACTCCAGCGATAACATAATCTAATTTTTTCAAAACTTCATTTTTAATATACAATTCGCCCGAACTTAAAATATCTACTTCTGTCCCAGCTAAAATAGTAATTTTATTTTTAAACTTTTGGTTTAATTTTCGAATTACCTGAATTTGTTTTAATAAACGTTTGTCATTTAATCCATGAGTAATGCCAATGCCCGAAGCATGATCACTTACGCCAATATATTGATAACCACGCTTAATCCCAGCTTCAGCTAACTCTTGTAAACTCATTTCACCATCGCTCCAATTAGTATGACAATGTAAATCACCTTGAATATCTTTTAATTCTATAATTTTGGGTAATTTATTTCTTAAACTGGCTTCAACTTCTCCCCTATCTTCACGCAATTCGGGAGCTATCCACTTTAAACCAACTTCGCCATAAACACTTTTTTCTGTCCGACTGGTTAATAAATTAAATTTATGATTAGATTTTTTAAAAACACCATATTCGTTAATTTTTAATTTATGACTTATCGCTAATTTGCGCACATGAATATTGTGATTTTTAGAGCCGGTAAAATAATGAAGGGCTGCACCAAAATTTTCTGGCTTGACCACTCGTAAATCAACTTCTAAACCGTTTTTTAAAACCACGCTCGTTTTAGTCTTTCCCTGCGCTCGAATCTGCTTAACTTGAGATAATTTAACAAATTTTTCCATCACTCTTTCCGACTGACGTGAAGTGATTAAAATATCTAAATCACCCACCACCTCTTTCATCCGACGTAAACTACCGGCAATTTCAACTTGATCAACTTCTGACATCTGCGCTAGCTGATTTTTAATGTCTTGGGCAATATAAAAAGCTTCGCCCAATAAAAAGCTTTGCTGATGGTGTTGATAAAAATCAATGGCTTTTAAAATATTCTCTTCTGTTTTTTGACCAAAGCCTTTCAAATCTCTTAAGCCTTTTTTCTGAATAAACTTTTTTAAATCTTGAATATTTTTAATTTTAAAATTGTTATATAAAAAAGAGACCGTCTTAGGCCCCAAACCTTCAAGTTGTAATAATTCCACTACGCCACGCGGAACTTTTTTAATTAATTTTTTTAATTCTTGACAAGTGCCAGTTTGAATAATTTCTCCTGTTTTGTCATTAACTGCCCTGCCTATTCCGGCAATTTTTTGGAGTTCGTTTTTTTTATATAAATCTTGGATATCTTGAGATAAAGATTCAATAATTTGAGCCGCCCGACGATAAGCTTTAATCTTAAATTGATTGTCGTTTAAAATTTCTAAAATATCTGCCAATTGATAAAAGATTTCAGCAACTTCACTATTTTTCATAAATTAAAATTAAATTATTTTCTCCCCTCCTTTTCAAGGAGGGGGCTAGGGGGTGGTTGATTCTATTTTTAAAATAACCAGAACCACCCCGCCCACCGAGTCGGCGGGCACCCCTCATTTATAAGGAAGGGAAGATTATCTCGAGATATCTTTGAATAATTTAAAATTCTATATTATTAAATAATCAAATAAATATACTAAAAACCTTAAATTTGATCGTCGTCTTTCAAACTAATATGTCTAACAATCTGAGCGATGCGTCTTTCGATTTTTTCAATCTTAACTAAAATTTTAAACATTAGATAAAACAACGCCAAAACTGAAAGATAAATTAATAAATTAGCGCCTCTTTCTACGCCCAAAAAATGGGCAATTTCATCAGTTTTATGTGGCCATAAAACGGCCAAACCCACCAAAATCCATAACGCCAACCAAGTGATTAATTCGCGCCAACTTAAATCGCCTTTTTTGAATTTAAGGATAATTAAAAAAATAACTGCGACTACAAAAATTATTAAAGGAATTTGGATTAACATGTTTTTAAATTTAAAAGATTAATAAAATTACATAGCAACAGATATATGGGATTTGGGGTGGTAGCCAAACGTCTTCGATTTGTCATCCTGAACTTGGTTCAGGATCTGTCATACGCCCGCACAGATGCTGAAATAAATTCAGCATGACAGCTTCTTTCTACTAACAGGTGAACAGATGCCAATAATCTACGTTGTGTCTAAAACTTTTTTATTTATTCTTCAATAAACCTCTTTTTTCTAACATTCGCCTAACACCTTCTTCATATGGTGTCATTTGAATTTTAAAATCATTCCACCAAGGATATTCAGGAAAAACATCACCATTAACTAAAGATTTGATTTGGTCTGGCGTAAAGGGCGATTTTAGAATTAAACCATAAATTTTAACCAAAAAAAGAAAAATCGGCACAGGAATATGGATCGTTGTATGCCGACCTTTCATCATTTTTAGAACCGGTTTAATAATTTGATTAAACTCTAAAATTTTATAACCATTAATACTATAGACTCGGTTTTCGTCTGGAAAATCATAAATAAATTTTGAAATTAAACAACACATATCATCCACATAAATTGGCTGACGTGGAAACTTACCCTTGCCTGGAATTGGAAAAATAGGTGTCTTGCGTGCAAAATCAATTAACCAACCGACATTTTTATTATCTAATAAACCATACATTAATGATGGTTGAATAACTACATATTTTAAACCACTATTTTTAACTATCTCTTCGCCTTGTTTTTTAGTTCTGGCATAGTCATCCTGACGCGAAGACAAAACTGCAGCAGAACTAAAATGAATAATTTCTGGAATATTTTTTTCTTGAGCAACTTTAACTATATTTTGAGTGGCTATCACATTATTACGCACAAAAGGTTCCGTTTCCTCAGCTGAAATTTGAGCATGTAAATCAACTATAATATTTTTATCATTAAATTCTGCTTGCCATTCGCCCATCTCAGCTAAATCAGCCAAAACGGCCTTAACGCCTAAATTTTGGCAATGTTTAATGCCATTTTCGTCTTTGTCAATTACCGTAATATTGTAAGGTTTTACTTGTTGATTTAATAAAATTCTGACCAAATTTTTACCGACAAAACCGCCACCACCGGTAATTAAAATATTTTTTTGGTTATATAGCATATATTTATTTAATCTAAAATACGCTTCAAAATTAATTTATATAATGTCTTAGGTCCAGCGCGAAAAAAACCTTGGCCTTTTGATAATGAATAATCCGTATATCTAACGTTAATTGGCTTCTCAATAATTTTTAATTTATTTCTTCTAGCTTCAATTATAATTTCTGAAGAAAATTCAAAGGTGTTTGATTCTAATTTTAACTTTTGTAAACTCTCTCTTGAAAAAGCCCTTAAGCCAGATTGCGAATCAGTAATTTTAGCTCCGAATAAAATAAAGGTAATCAAATTAGCTATTTTATTAGCTAATACTCTATACCAAGGCATATCTAAATTTTCAGAGATAAAACGCGAACCAATCACTAAATCAGCTTGATGGTTCGAAATAGGCTCTATGATCGATTGAATTTGACTAGCGTCATGCTGACCATCAGCATCAAAAGTCACTACAATATCAGCTTGCATTTTTTTAACCGCATAATCTAATCCCGTTTTGATCGCTCCGCCACAACCTAAATTAATTACATGCCGAACAACTTTAACTCCTAAAGCCTGAACTAATTCTGCTGTTTGATCGCTTGAACCATCATCTATCACTAAAATATCTTTAGCTGATATAAATTTTAAAACTTCGTTCAAAGTCTTTTGAATTACCGGAGCTTCGTTATAAGCTGGTATAACTACGACAATTTTAGACTGAATCTGCTCCATAATTATTCATTATTAGACGTATCGTCGTTTATTGATTTTTCTTCAACTCCAACGCCAGTCAATTCGTTAAATGACGGTGCTTTAAATTGATTCAACTTCATTGACTTAATAGTTTCTTGTAATCCATCGGCCAGAGCCACCACTGGTACCCAATTAATTTTTCCTTTGGCTTTAGTAATATCAGGCAAACTCTGTTTAATTGAGTAATTAAATTCTGCTGATTTATCAATTTGTAATTTTGCTTGTGCACCAATTAATTCAATAATTTTTTGTGCTACCTCTTGTAATTTATGTCCCTCTGGGTTGCCTAAATTCAAAACGCCCATGTAGCTATTTTCCATAAATTTAATTAAACCGACAATCAAATCGCTGATATAACAAAAAGAATTAATTTTAGAGACATCACCATAAATTTTTAGATCTTGATTGGAAATAGCTTGGCTAATTAAATCTGGAATCATGCGACCATCAAACATTTTCATCCGCGGACCATAAGTATTCCAAATGCGAGCAATTTTTACTTTTAAATTATATTGCTTACCATAATGATAGGTTAAACTTTCAGCAAAACGCTTACCTTCGTCATAACAACTTTTATCATCTAAATTATTAATAAAGCCCCAATAATCTTCGCTCATTTTTAAATTATTTTCATCACTAGTTTCACCATAAATACTCGAGCTTGAACCCAATAAAAATGTAGTTTGGTATGTTTTGGCTATATCTAAAACATTTTTAGTCGCATAAGCATTGGCCAATAAAGTTTCAATGGGATATTTAGTGTATTCTTTGGGTGAAGTTGGACAAGCTAAATGATAAATTTCCTGCAAACCCTGAAATTCTACTTTGAATTTTTGAGCTTCCCGACTTTGGCTTAAATCCAAAGGCTCGATTAAGTCGTGTCGAATAAATTCAAAATTAGGCAATTGTAAAAGGTGGTCAATATTGGATTCACTACCGGTCAAATAATTGTCCACACAAATCACATTACTAGATTTTACTAATTCGTCGCACAAATGCGAACCAATAAAACCAGCACCACCGGTAACTAAAACATTTTTTTTACCTGATAAATATTCAACTTGAGGCATATGGTTTAATTTAAAAATTTAAATTATTATTTTTATAGAGTCATGACAACCCGTTAAAGTCGACAGGAAAGCAATCTAGTAAATTAACGCACGAAGTGTTGTTTTACGTGATTGCCGCAGTCGCCAGCCTTGGCTGACTCCTTCGCAATGACATTTTTATTTTTTAAAAACTAAATACTTACTCGCCATAAAATTCCAAATTAAAACTAAAATTGTTGCCATAGCTTTAGCTAGTAAATCATACATCCCGACATATTTAACTAAACTAAACAAAATTAATTCGTTTAAAATCAAACCCACGCTCGCCACAAGAATAAACTTACTAAATTTTAAAGAATTGCCTTGCTTAGATTTATCTTGAAAAGTCCAATTTTTATTTAAAATATAACTTGAAATTACAGCGCAAACAAAAGAAATAAAATTAGCTATTAAATAACATTGACTAAAAAAACTTATTAACCGTGTTAAGCCAGTATAAACTAAAAAATCTAAACACGTATTTAAAACCCCAACCAAAGAAAATCTGATAAATTGCTGCAAATTTTTATTTTGCTGTAAATATTGTCTTATGACTTGCATAATAATTTTGTTATCTTGTCATCTCAAGACGGAAACGAAGCGAAATAAATTGAATGTATTGTCATTCCCGCGAAGGCGGGAATCCAGTGTTTAATTGGTATAATAAATTTTTAAAGTAAATCATCGTATAAATCTCTCCAGTGTGAATTAAATTCTTCAATTAATCTAATCTTCCAGGATCTAAACCACTTTTTAAGTTGTTTTTCGCGTTCTAAAGCTAAATTAATATCATTATATTCTTCATAATAAACTAATCTATTGATTTTGTATCTTTTAGTAAAGCTATCTACTACGCCCTGTTTGTGCTGATAAACTCTTTTCTTAATCTCTGAAGTTACTCCTACATATAAAGTACCATTGCGTTGACTAGCTAGTATATATACATAATACTTGTTTGTGAAAAACATTTTAATGTGACTAATTTTTATTTTTTTAAATTAACGTTTAAGTGTGATCCACCCTGGATTCCCGCCTTCGCGGGAATGACATTTAGGTTAATGTGGTCGATTATATGTCTTGTCTACCGGCGGACTCCAGAATGACGGATCTATTAATTATTTTTTAATGAAGCCACATTAACCCCGCCTTTAAAATTCTGATCATAAGCGAAAAATTGAGATTTAACATTACCCTGCATGTCAAAAATTCTAACTTGCGGTCCACCCCCTGCTCCAGCCCCGATAATAATTTCAGCCTGATCATCACTATTCAAATCAACCTGAGCTAAATTAACGCCTCCCAAAAAATTTTCATTAAAACCTAAGAATTGAGATCTTAGATTGGCTTGTTTATCAAAAACTCGAATATAAGGCCCAACGCCAGAAAAAACCGAACTAACTATTTCATCAAAACCACTCCCATCTAAATCACCGCTCACCACATTAATTCCACCGCGAAAAGTTTCTAAAAAGGCCATAAATTGATTTTTAACATTCCCCTGCCAAGTAAAAATTCTGACTTGTGGTCCACCACCAACACCCGCGCCAACCATAATTTCTTCTAAATAACTACCATCGACGTCGCCGGTTGATAAACTCACCCCACCTTTAAAATTTTGATCAAAAGCATACCATTGACTAATCAAGTGTCCATTGGAAGTATAAATTCTAATCAAAGGTGAGCTATTTTTCATTTCAGCCGTAATAATTTCAGCTTGTGCATCGCCATAAACGTTGCCTACAGCTACTTTAACTCCATTGCGATGAGTTTCATCAAAAGCCATGAAATGACCCAACAATTCACCCTGCTGATTAAAAATTTTAACATGCGGTCCTCCGCCAACACCCGCACCAGTTACAATTTCTTCTTGTCCATCACCATTCACATCACCAGTTGCTATATTAACTCCGCCTTTGAAATTTTCTTGATAAGCCATAAACGAACTCACTAAATAACCATTGGATTTAAATAATTTAACTTGCGGTCCACCACCAGCGCCTGGCGCAGTCACAATATATTCGGCCACAGGCTGATTGACAAAATTAGTATAAACTTCCTTGACCGCCTGATAGGTATTTAATAAACCCGTACCCAACTCGCCATTTTTATATTTAGAATTCCATTGATCTATATTGGTCGCTGTTGATAATATTATATCACGAATCTGAACATTAGAAATTTGTGGATTGACTGCTTTCATTAAAGCTACCGTACCCGAAACTAAGGGCGTAGCTAAAGAAGTGCCTGTCCAATAACCATCATATGCTTTTTGAAAATCTTGATAAGCTGGATTTGTATATTGCGTAGCATAAAAACGTGTACCTGGTGCGGAAATATCTACACACTTAGAACCATAATTGGAAAAATCAGCCTTTTGGTTGTTATGATCAACCGCAGACACACCAATCACAATATTTTCTTCTATAGTATCACTACAAACCGGATAAGACGGTTGTTTGTTTAAATTTTCACCCACCTCGGCCGTGTCATTCCCAGATGCTGCCACAATCACTAAGCCAGCATCCCAGGCGCGCTGAATAGCATCTTGCAAACCCTGACTATAATTATGACCCACAAAACTCATGTTAATTATATCTGCACCATTTTGAATAGCATAATCAATCGCTTCAATTACGTCAGTTGTGTCACCTATTCCCAAGCTATTTAAAGCCCGCAAGGGCATAATTTGTGCCTTGTAGGCCACACCAGCCAAACCTAAGCTATTATTCGTTTCAGCCGCTATCACGCCAGCCACCACTGTGCCGTGATTAACACCGCCTTCGTTGTATAAACCCCCAATTTTAGGTCGGGGATCATTATTATTATTCACAAAATCCCAACCATTGACATCATCAACAAATCCATTATTATCATCATCTTTATAATTACCAGCAATCTCTTTAGAATTGGTCCAAATATTATTTTTTAAATCTTCGTGATCAATATCTACCCCAGAATCAATTAAAGCCACGACGACTTTGTCCGATCCCTGAGTCAAATCCCAAGCCTGTGAAACACGAATTTTAGCTAATTGCCATTGTTCATTTAAATAATAGGGATCATTGGGTAAAAAAGCTTGACTAAAATTAATATTAAAAAAGCCTGATATTAAAATCAGCATTAAAATAGCTAAAAATGTTTTTTTAAATTTAAAAATTTTCATAAATAAATTATATATTTGCTTGTATCCTAAATAGGATACAGCGTCCTGGGTGTCATTGCGAGCGCAACGCAGTGAAGCGTGGCAATCCCGCTGGATTTACAAAAGATGTTTATAAACGCCAATTCGTCATCCCGACTGAAATTCTGACGAGAGTCAAGGTCGTTTAAATCAAGGGCTACCTTTTGACTCCCGACTTTCGTCGGGACTCCAAAACTACCACCTAATACCTAATCCCTACCACCTGTCCTACAACGTGCCGAATTCAATCTTGGCTAGATTTTCATCTGTAATACCCAAACCCAACTCACGCATCACATCAAAAGCATCACTTGGCCTTCCTAAATAATAAGCTTTTTTATCAACTGGATTAATATAATACGCTCGGCCTTCGTCATCCACATCAATTAAAATATTACCTAAAACATAATCTGGATAATAAGTATAACTCGTAATAAATTCATGTTTAGCGCCCAAACCCAACTCGCGCATAATAGCAAATGCATCAGCTGGTCGTCCTAAATAAAAACGTTTTAATTGATCAGGGTGAATATAATAAGCCTCTCCCTTAGATTCAACCTGCAATAAAATTCTACCCTTTAATCTTTGAGTTAAAGTTGAATCTAATTCAACATCAAAGTCAACTGTGTCTTGTTGAGTAAATTCTGAAATTTCCTCTTCAGCTTCTTCTTCTGGCTCATCCTGATCTTCTGCCTCTTCTTCGGGTTCATCAATTTCTTCTTCAGGCTCTTGCACTGGTTCTTCTGGTTGCAGTGTTGATTTGATTATAGTTATTTCTGAATTTTCAACTTGATTATTGTTCCAATCACTGGCTTTGACTTTAATGTCATATTGTCCATCTAAGATATTTGTCCAATTATATTCCCAAGTTTCATAGTTTGAACCAGTAGATGTCACCTCCTGCCAAACCACTGCCCCGTTTTCAGATTCAACGCTTATTTTAACCCATGAACAAGTTGAACCGCCCTGATCTCGACACAAACCCTGAATAGTAAAACTATTATCCGTAATTTCCATACCGTCAGTCGCATTAGTTACCACTACTTTAGGATTTAAAGCATCGTAAGTCGCATTTCTAAAACTCTGTATCCCAGAATTAATTATAGCTCCATCAATAGGACCATTATTTTTTGAAGCTACGTAAACTCCTTGATCGCCTAAATCAAACTCTCCATTTTGATTAATATCTTCCATTTGTGGAATTTTAAATTGAACTCCTCGATTATTAGTTGGTGATGAACCAGTTTCAATACTCACAAAAATTCTCAATCCTTCAGCTGGTATATTTTGATTAAGATCTGACAAATACCAACTGCTCGTCAGACCATCCCAGCGAGTTTCTCCTAATTCATTATCAATGCCTAAACCCTGAAATCCAACATCACCAGCATCGCTCCAAACAACCACTTTTGCTATTTCATACATGTCACGTGCAGTTCCATTATTCATAAAAGTAATTGCATTTAAAACATCTTCAGTTCCGTCTGTTTTCTGATTGGGAATAGTTACATCCAGAACCAACTTGTCAAATTCTCGATTATAAAAAGTACTACTCGGAGCATCATGGTTGGTAAAATCAACCACATTTATTGCCCTAACATTAAAACCCATCAGAAAAAAAACTAAAACTAAACCAAAGATAAAAATTGTTTTTTTTGACATAAATTTATAATTTATAAATTTTACAAATATTTATTAATTTTTTAATCTATTTAATTCTCCTTTAACCATTTCATTCTCTGGATCTAATTCTAATATTGCTTGGTATTCTTCAATGGCTTTATTTTTATCTAAAACCATTTCATCATAATACAGTGCCAACTTAGACATTAAATCTATCTTCATTTCGGGATATTTTTCAATGCCGTTTAATAATAAAGGTTCTATTTCAGATTGCTTGTCTTTCAAATGATAGCGGTAAATACTAAATAATTCGTTATATGAATTTGTCCATTTAGGATTAAAATCTAAAATAAATAAATAAATTTCTTCTGCCTTCTCATAATTCTTTAAATTATAGTAGACATTGGCTAAATTATTTAAAACCAAACCATCTTTAGGTTTGATGGTTAATAAATAGTTATAAAGTTCAATCGCGCCATCATAATCCAATAAATCTTGTTTTAATCGTGCTAAATCAATTAAAGCGCTATAATCATCTTTGTCTTTGTTTAATTTTTCTATAATTTCATTATAGGTTGTCTGTTGCTTCTCATCCATTTCTAACCCTGTATTGATTTTAATTAAATCTTTATCAATAGGCTGTTGTTTTACTTTAATTTTAGTAAACAAAAAATAACCTAAAGCTAAAATAACTATTAAAATAATAGCTATAATAAAAACTTTCTTTTTATTCATTGGTTTTAAAATTAATAATTAATTTTTTATAAATCAATTATAGCATATTTAAAAAATAAAACCAATAACAAAAGAGGGCGCCCAAGGCGCCCTCTTTTTATCTATTTCAATCAAACAATCATATTAGTAGACAAATGTACCACCAGTGATTGGTAGATTCTTGGTTAAGGTAGAATCTACATCATTAGCTGTACTATTTTCCCATTCAATACCAGAGGTGATGTCTGAACCATTAACACTAAATTGTAATGTTTCATTCACGGTACAACCAGTTGTATCACCAAAGAATGAAATTGTCTTGGTTTCACCAGCTGGGATTACAATATCAAGAGTAAAGGCGTCTCCACCATTTACACTGACACTAACTGAAGCTTCGTCTAACCAAGCCGTACCAGCAGTAAAGGATTCATAAGTGATAGTCCCATCAGGTGATTTCCAAGTAGCAGCAGTTGTACCAGTTGGGTCACAAGTACCACTTTGAACAACTTCTAAATCTTCGATAGTAATATCATCGCCAGTAGCTGTTAAATCAATTCTAATCATTTCTTTGTTGGTTCCAGCAGTTGCTGTGCCACTAGGACTACTACTATTTAATGAAGCGGTTAATATACCATCATAGAGATAATGGACATATGAAGCAATTACATTACCAGCACTAGTACCCAATGAATCAATAGTGGTGGCAGTTAAAGTAGTACCAGAACTTACACCGGTAGCTACCATACCATAGCTTTCAGCGGCAGCAGCACCATTGGCACCCCAACCAGAATCGTTATAATCTGAATCACCAATACCAATTTCCAATGTACCAGCATCAGTTAAGTTAGCTTTATTAGCTAAATCAACTTTAATATCTAAGGTGATATAATCTGGACTCTTCGGTACGATAAACACACCAGAATTTAAAACAATGTGAGCATCGCCACCATTATCTAAGGTATAACCATTAGTTTGACCAATCTGAACACCATCAAGATAAAGTTTAACTCTATCAACGTTGGCATTGGCACTAGCAGTAGTAGCGATATAGAAATCAGTCACGCCAATTTCTTCATATTCTGCTTGGAATTTATAACTCATCATTGAGTTACCAGTTGTGCCAGCTACAAATTGAGCAGCAGCAGCTCTACCAGCAGCCGCGTTTACTTTTAACAAACCGACTGATTGAATGGTTTGAGCTTGGCCGGTACCAGCTGTTGATTCGGTTACCGCATTACCAGTATCAGCACCAGTAACTATAACATGAGCAGCAGTATTAGCAATCTTAAAGGTATGTGATGTACCTGTAGTAGCAAGTATATCGGCCTTTAATGTTAATCTGCTGGCCACGTCAGTGGCTACTATAATAGGAGTCTTGAAGGTGAAAGCAACCGTGTTAGCATTGGTCGATGTTGAAGAAGTGGTTTCTAATCTAATATTTTGACTTACACCATCGCTGGTATCTGGATCACCCCATAATTCTAGATTGTTAACACCAGAATAATCGGTTCCAGAACCTAAGGTATCAGTGACTGTGATAGATGAAACTCTAACATTTTCACCGCCAGCCGAAGCATCAAGATCAAAATAAGCAAAAGTAGCATCTTGAGCATTAATAACTAAGTTACCAGCAATTGGAGTCGCAGCAGTTACAACAGATAAAGCGCCAGCTTTAACTGTTTGGGTTTTACCAGTCACGGTCGCGGCTGGAGGAACGGTTGAACCACTTGAAGTTGTATAAGTGGTTTTACCCGAATTAGCACCTTTGGCGGTAATAGCACTGGCAGCCATTGAGAAATAAACTTGATCATTAGATGAACAACCAGAATCAATATCAGCCTTAAATGTATATTTATGAGTTCCCGGTTGAACAGTGTAAGAATCAGTTAAGTTGAAAGCTGTACCAGAAGTAACTGGGTCTTGTGGACCAGCTACAATATTGCCATTTTCATCATACATGGTAACGTTAGTAATTTCGCCGATAGCGGCAGTGGTGACAGTAATTTTAACCGCAGTGTTAGTAACATTGACCGGTTCACCATTAGCCACGAAATCTAAAGTAGCTAATTCAACTTGAGAACCGCCCGGAGCAATATAACCGGTTGGAGCTGTGTCGGAAGCTAAATTAACTGTTAAATAACCTTGATTAATGGTTTGAGTCTGACATGTACCAGCGGCAGCACAGAAATTATTTCTACTTGGAGTAATGCCAAAACCATAAGTATCACCAGTAATCATAATAGTGTAAGCAGAACCATCATGTAAATCAAAACCAATTGTTCTACCAGCACCAGAATTATTCATATCAGCTAAAACTGATAATTCTACGTTTTTACCTTTAGCGACATCGATATCGACATTAAATACGGCTCTACCGTTTGCATCTAATGCATCAACTGTAGCTAAAGTCTCACCAGTAGTGTCGTTAACTAATTTAATATTGGTAACATCAGTGTTGGCAGCCGTACCATTTTTAACAGCTGTAATTTGACTGATATTTAAGCCTTCAGCTGAACCAGCTGTAATCTTAATTTGAGTAAACATAATATCAGCGGCATCTGTATCAACGGTTAAGTCGGTAGTATTTCTAGTACCCAAAGAACCATTATATAAAGTAGCTGTACCAATGGTAATACCAGTGTTAATAGTAGCACTGTTGCCATAAATTGGGAATAAACCCGAAACTGTAGCAGTTGTGGTTACATCGCTAGCATTAGCAATACCCAATATAAGAATATTACCATCATAAAGGGCAGAAACTGTCATAGTAGCAGCTAAAGTTAAGGTTTTTGTAGTATTAGCAGCCACTAAAACTGACAAACCACTAAAATTGGCTTGATGTGAAGAATTTAAACTTTGACTGGTACCCAATTGAGTTGCACCATCAAATAATTTAATTACATCAATAGCCGCATCATTACTTAAACCACTGCGAGTAACTTTTAAACCAGTAATAGTTACATCGTTAGTACCAGCTGTGAAAGCAACTTTAGTCATTGCGACATTAGCTGCAGCTGCGGTACCATTAGTTGGAATAGTTTGTTGAGCTGGAGTATCAGCAGCTAAGGAGACTGTTAAATCACCAGTTACGGCTACACTATCCCAAGTACCTGGAGTGGTTAAAGCAGTTTCAACGCCAGTAATAGTGTCGCCTGATGTATAAGTTTCAGTCACAGTTGCTAATGGAACCATATATTCGCCATTGCGCATATAACCATTTGCTTCTAAAGCGGCAGTTGAGCTGAAAGCTCTTTTAACGCCACCGACTAAAACATAAACTGTATCATCACCGGCATACTTAATTAAAGTACCATCGGTGTGTGTATCTGAATTTTCGACCATATCTCCCAATTCATAGTTGAATTGTGATAATAGATTATCAGGTACCCATGTTACAAAGGTCCAAGCTGGATCATTGTAAAGGGCTTGATAAACTGTTGATGAGATAATTGGTCTGACTTTTGTGTCTTCAACTACAAAGACGGCAGATTCATCTGCGCCATGAATTGAAGCATCTGTACCTCTAAACATTGAACCATCTCTGAATGGAACTGGAGCTCCATCAGTATAACCTGAGATTTCGCTTGAGGTAACAGTTTTTACGGTGTGATAATCGGCTGGATAACCCCATGAGTGATAAACAGCTGCATGAGGAAAAACTCTTTTAGTTGAACCTTGGATAAGATAGGTAGCTGATGAACCGGCTACTTTTACTAAATCGCCTTCGGCAATTGTAGTAGCGTGAGCAACTGGAACAAAAGCTGTCAAACCCATGGCCCAACAAAGAACAGCCATTAAAACACCAAGATAAATTCCTTTTTTCATAATAAATTTTGTGTTTTAAAGACCTCATCTCCTCTTGATGTTATTCTGAATACAACGTTGGAATAGTTGTCATTCTGGAAGGAACCTGCCGAATCGGCAGGTGACTGATAGAATCCCGTGAGATAACCAACTGGCGCTTAAAAACTATTTTTCTATTCTCCCCTCCTTTTTATAAGGAGAGGGTTAGGGGGTGGTTGATTCTGTTTTTAAGATAACCAGAACCACCCCACCCGCCGAGTCGGCGGGCACCCCTCCTTCGTAAGGAGGGGAATCTGTTCTAAACGTTTTTTGTAAACATCTCGGGATCCTATCATCCACCCACTGGCGGACTCCAGGATGACACTTTTTTCAACGCTCTATTCAGAACAACATTAGATTTGACGAAATCTTGTTGACCTTTTAAGGTGAATAAGATCCACCTTACGGCGTCGACCTTTCTCGATCTTATTGTTAATTTTGCCTGATTTTTAATTATTTAATTTTTTTTAAATCAGGGTTTATTAATAAATAAATCTAGCTCATTCGACTAAACGAACTAGGTTGTGGAGGTAAGCAGCTGTCATTCTGACCCGCCGATTCGGTGGGGAAGAATCCCGTGAGATTTACAAAAAAACTTTTTAAAACGCTAATTCGTTATCTCTCGGAATCCTTCATCCGCCTTAGGCGGATTCAGGATGACAATCGTTTTACTTTACCATCACAACTTAATTCGTTTATTCTTTTTTAATTCCACCCAAAACCTCATCTGAGTCGATTTTAATCTCTTCAATATCGACTGGCTTGGGTTGAACTATAATTGGTTTTTCAATGATCGGTTCTTCTATTTGTTGACCATCGCCAACAACCGAATCAATACCAGTTGTCGCTTGGTCTATTTTAATTTTGGTTTGCTGAACTTTTTCTAAAGCTCCAGCTAAATTTTCTTCAGCGATTAATTCTTTGGCTGTATTTAAATCTTGTTGCACGTCTAAGACGTTTAATTTTTCATCTAAATTCTTAGCTTCAAGCTTAACTAATTCTTGACTAATTTTATCTAAAATTTGTTGCTTATCACCATTTAATTTATTTTCATCAATATTCGCAATTAAAATTTCTAAAGATTTTAAATTCACCTGACTAGTTGAATCCAACGAACTGACAATTTTTTGATTGATTTCGTCGTTCATAGCCACACTCACCGTCTCATCTTCAACCAAAAATTTGTTTAAAGTTTTTTCATAATTTTCAACTTCTTGACTAGCCATCTTAGCCACTTCTACAATTTTAACCTTATCTTGTGTTTGGTTGGCGACTTGATGAGCTTTTTCTAAACTCAATTTGGCGTCTTGAATATTTTTTTCAAAAGCTGATAAAGACTCAGAAACTCGATTCGGATCTTTGGTTAATAATTGATTGGCTTCATCTAATCTTCGGCCAGCGAATTTTAAACCTAATTCGATTTTATCTTCTTCCTGAGCTAGAGATAATTGAATTTTTTCTGAAGCTAATTTAACCGAATAAAAAGTATCACCCGGCAAAGAATCTTTTGAGGCACTCACTGTAAAAACCGAACCACTCAAAACTACAATTAAAATCGCCATAACGCTGGCGGTCACTCTAACTAAATGTGGTAAGACTTCCCAATCTCTAAAAACTTCTCTAGTCCAATTGAAAAAGAAAAAGCCCTGCTCTTGTGGTTCCAAATCTTTAGCTTGCATAATTATATCATTACGTAAAGATTTTTGCCAATTTTGATCAGGTTGAATGTCTTGGAGTTTTTTCAATTGTTTAATTATGTTCTTCATTTGAATTTAAAATTTGTCTTAATGATTCCAATCCGCGGTGAATGATTTGACGTGTTGCGCCTGGAGTACGATTTACAATTTGGCTAATTTCACCAACAGAAAATTCTTCTAAGTAATAAAGTATAATCGCTTCTTGATAATCTGGGTTAATTTTTTGTAAAGCTTTTTTAACTTGTAAAATGTCTAAGTTTAAAATAACTTTTTTTTCTAAACCTTGACCTTCTTTGTCAGGTAAACTTTCTAATTCCTCTTGATCGATTGATTGAATTTCTTGAGCCCTGCCTTGTTGGCGATAAAAATCAGCGATCGTGTTGCGTGCCACTTGATATAAGAAAGCGTTCAAATTTTCAATTTCTTTGTCTGTTTTTTCAATTAAATAATTCAACGTTTTAATAAAAATCTGACTGGTTAAATCTTCTGCGTTTTCTTTGGTGGAAACTTTTAAAAAAACAAAACGATAAATTTTTTCAATATATTTATCGTAGATAGCTGCAAAAGCTCGAACATTACCACGTTGAATTTGTTTAATGATTCGTTGATCGTTCATTAGAGTAGACGCACAAATTAAATATTTGTTACACCTGAAAGATTTTGTCATCCCGAAAATTATTCAGGATCTACTTTTAGGTATGTGTGTATAAATAAATTATCTTAAATTATAGCACATTTAAAATTTAAATCAAGAGCAGAATAAATATTTTTATACTTGACAAGAAATTTAATATATGATAGAATTATAATAGCAACTTAAAAACAACTTATCCCGAAAGGAATAAAAATGAAAAAGAATGCAATTTGCATTATCTGGGGATTTCTCTGCTTCATTCTGTTTGTTGTAGAGGCTGATCTTATAATCAGCCTCACAAACAACCGATTTGTCACCACGAGTATTCTTGCGGTGGTAAATATTATCCTTTTCCTCGGAGTCGTATATGCGACTCAAGAATACATCCCCAATTCTAGCGAAAAAAATCGCTAAAGAAATAGCCCCTTGTCATTATTGTTTTGATGAGGGGTTTTATAATTTTATTTTTAAAAATAAAATTTAGGGTGTCATTGCGAGGGTACCAAAGGTACCCGTGGCAATCCCGTAAATCAACACTCCGTGCGACAATTTACTGGATTACTTCGTTCGTCCGCCGAGTCGGAATAATGAAGCAATCTCGTAAAATGGCGTGAAGGGTTTTAATTTACGGGATACCTAAATTAAGCTCAATACAGGTTCTATTGTTTCGTTCTGGGGTGACATTTGGGTATTTAGCATAACACAACTCTGTCATGCTGAACTCTAGTCCGCCAAATCGGAGGATGTTTCAGCATCTGTGGACGCCCATAACGTTAATTTTAAATTAAAATGTCTTATTTAATTACAGATCCTGAAATAAATTCAGGATGACAATATAAAAATTTAGGAGGACACTGATGACACTAGGGATTCAGAATGATAGCAAAATTGACGTATATGGCCACCATGTTTCATTTATAATGACATCTTGCCAGCTTTTAAATAAGTAAAAATATATTTATAATTTTATATTAATCAACAGCTCTTTCCCTAAATCTGTGGATAACTTTATTTGCAATAAAAAATGAATATATTATAATAAATTATACAATATACTATAATTAATTATAAGGTTACTTTTTATCTATCCCATTTATTTATACAATATAATATAACTTAATAATAAAACTATGATTAATCAAAATACTACCAATGACTCAATTTTAAGAATTTCTATTTCTGAGGCTAGCCGTTTATTTGGCGTTTCAACTACAACTATTCGCCAAGCTATTAAAAACCAAGAAATTCGTTATGTGGTGGTGCGCGGTAGATATAAGCTTAATTTTCAAAGTGTTTTGGAGTGGTCGCAAAATAGCACCCGCCGACGCAATCAACGCGATCAACAGGGTTTGGGTGCTTTTGTTGACCAATGGAAAATCAATAATAAACTCTATTCCCCCAATCCCAAAGTTGTGGAAAAAGAGTAATCTTATAAATTTTACAACCACCCCTTAATCCCCTCCTTACTTAAGGAGGGGAAATATTTTTTACCCTGTTTATGGTAGGGATTTTATTTAAAAATAAAATACAATTAGAAAACGATATTTTGGAATATTCCCTTTTACGCAAAATAAAAATTATTTAAACTTAAATACATCACATCAACGTATCGATTTATAATAAAAATAAAAAAGCCCGAGTATACACCCGGGTTTTAGTTAGCAATATCAACCCATACCAATTTTAAAGTGACGAAATTTCACTTTAATCTTATTTACCAGATAAAATGGCAATCCTCCTGTTACCCCTCCAATTGCCATGCCAATAATGAATTGGATAATAAACGTTAACATGAAACCAACAACAAATACCATAATTCCAAGGTTCATGCTGTCGAGCACATAAAATGTGTAGCAGAAAGCTAAAAACAAAGGCAATCCGACAAGCCACATTAATGTGTCCAGAAAAGATTGAATACTGACATTAGAAATTTGTTCTTTGATTCGTAGAAGTACCGAAAACATCGCAACGGCAACAACACCGAACACTATAGCTTCCAGATAAGAAATCATGTCTCCTTCTTTCTTTTTGTTTAAATTGATGAAAATCCTTTTATTTAATAGTTTGTAAAGAACAAGTTTGTTTGACTTTATAAGTCTTATCAATTAAATTTTGATATAAATCTTGAATTTGTTGTACAATATTCTGCCAGTTATAATTTTTATTAATTAATTCTTTAGCTGTCTTAGCCTTAACTTTAATAATTTCTGGTTGTTCTAACAATCTTTCTAGTTTATTTTTTAAATCATCAACTTGACTACATTTAAATGAAAAACCACCGATGTCAACTAATTCTAAATTTTCTGGAATATCGCTAGCTAAAACTGGCACTTCATAATTCATAGCTTCTAAAATCACAATTGGCAAACCTTCCGACTCTGATGGTAAAATAAATAAATAAGCATTTCTAAATAAAGTTTCTAACTTATCCCCAGTTTGATTGCCGGTTAAAATAATATCTTTTTCTTGACTAGCTAAATTTTGAATCTCTTGAACATAGTCATCTGTGAAAGCTGATCCACCGACAATAACTAATTTCATGTCTTTTCTATCTTTAAGTTGTTGCCAAGCTTGAATTAAATAATGCGCCCCTTTGTGTCTAACTAAACGCGAAATCATCACAATATATTTTTGAGACGTTAAATTAAATTCTTTCAAAATTTCAGTTTGTTTTTCGTCAGCCAATTTTTCTGTTTGGATATTAACGCCATTAGGAATATAAACTGAATCTTGTTTATAGTTATCTTTAATGTAATTTTGTAAAGTCCGTGAAACACTAATTGTTTCATGTGGAAAAATAGAAGCCGCAATCTCGCCCATTCTTAGAGCTAATTGAGCAAATTTACCCCATTTCTGATGTCTGCGATCAACACAGTGAAAAGTCGCCACCACTTTAGCTTTGGGCTTAAATATACGTGGAATCCAAGCTAATAAAGAAGGACCAACGCCATGATAATGGATAATGTCATAATTTTGAAACAAACTATGAACTGAAGCTAAAAAAGTGTGAACAATCGCGTCCAGATGTTTGGTGTGAATTGAAGGCAAACTAATTAAATTTATTTTTTGATAATTAGTTAAATTTTTATCAGTATAATGTGGTCGAGTATAAACAAAAACTTGATGACCAAAATCAGCCAAGCCTTTACTTAGTTCTTCAACGTGGCGTTCAATACCTCCGTATTGTGCCGGTATTCCTTTTTGACCAATCATGGCAATTCGCATAAAATTATGAAATTTAGTTAAATTGATTTAAATAAAATAAACGTTTTAGTTCTGAGTCTCGCCCCATTACCAATTAGCGTAGCGATTGGTATGTGGGGTCATGGCAATTCGCATAAAATTATGAAATTTAGTTAAATTGATTTAAATAAAATAAACGTTTTAATTTCGCGTCTCGCCCCATTACCAATTAGCGTAGCGATTGGTATGTGGGGTCATGGCGATCTTCATAGTAAAATATTTTATCGAATCATTTTCATTAACCTTAGCATATCTAAAAAATTTTGTCAAGGGCAAAAGGGTGCATTCTACTCCGAAGTGAAACATCAAGACAACTTAAAGGGGCACACGTTTTCAAGTAAAATGATTATTGAGCAATCAATAATTAACTTGATAAACAATATGCCCTACAAACATTTTACCTTA